>CAIWHI010000272.1 GCA_903912435.1 uncultured Bacteroidota bacterium
CAAACCCCAGGATGGTGCATTATTCTTGGTATCAAACTTAGAGTAAAAGGTTTCAACTTCTTTCTGTGAAACACCTTCGTAGAAATTATTGCTTGAGTTTGCTACATTGTCTATATCAGGGCGCTGGTCAACCACCATTGGTTCTACGCTCATATCATAAAACAATGGTTTTACCCTGGCTAAAAACTCATCATTGCTCTCTCCAGAATTTTTAGGCATCGAAGACATATTAGATGCTTTTAGCACCGAGCTGAAATACTCCCAGCTACACTCAGGAACGAACTTTTCGTTGCCATAGTGGTGGTGGTTGCCATTGCTGAACCAAAACTGGCCACAATACGATTCAAACTTCTTCCAGTTGGCACTTTTTTTATCGCCTTTGTAGGTTCCGTAAGCTACCTCAAGGGTTTTGCGGAGTAACAGGCCGTTTTTACTCTTCTGGTCGTAAATGATATCCCTGCCGCATAGTGCTGCCTCATATAGATAATAGGAGAGTTTCTTTTGCTGTAGGCTCAGGCTTTTGAAGCCCGGTATCTGGTAGCGAAGTAGTTGTAGGTCGGCAAAAGACTGTGCCGCTACTACAAAATTATCGTCATAACCATCTTTCACAGCTTTTTGGGCATTCACAGGGGAATGCATTTGAGTGCCTAGTATAGCCATGATGGTTATAGCTTTTTTAAGTTTACTTATATTTTTCATTATCCTGATTTTATAAACGCCCTAAAATTACACCATCCGGCGCATTTATGAAAGGGAAATGGGAAATATGATGTGTGGGGGGGGGGATTAGTTATTTAACAATTCGCCAAGTTTAGCTGATCGTGACCCACATGGCATTGTATATGCAACTAATTCCAAAACATTACTCCATGAATGGATAAAGAGAAAACTCAACAATTAAACAATAATCGTTGAATGGTACATCATTGGTTTCAAGACCTAATTTATTCGCCGCACCAGGTAAAACCACATCACGGAAATTAGTATAATCATCTATAATTCGCAAATGGCCATCAATAGTTTTTCTTCCCGAAGCTGATTGTAGCCAATTTCTTACAATTTTAATTATTTTCTCAATACTATTTTCATGAGCCTTGGTATCAATACCATTCAAGTCTGAAATGTATTGCTGATATAAGTATTTTTGTTTTTCTAAAACCAATGCAACCTTTGTTTTTTGTTGCTCATCACCAAATTTCTTGGCTCCAAAAAATATACCTAGTTCAAAGGGCATATTAAATCGAGGCAAGGAGCTTTTGTTTATTTCCGTCCTAGATAAATCATGTATTCCAAATCTACATTGCTCAATAATAGACTCGATTTTTGACAATCTATTGATTAGGGCATTATCTTCCTCCATTGCACTTCTGGGAACAAAACCACATTTATAAACAGTGTAAATTATTGCATGCAATAATTCCTTAAAGTCGTCATCAAATGGACAATTGATAAAGACAGAATTGCTAAAATCTTTAACCATCTTGATTAAATATTTTCAGTCTTTGGCTTCGAGGATTTTCTTTTCTTCTTCTTTTCTGGCAAGATGATACCCAATTCAGCATAGGTATCCATCACTGCTTTTTGAATTTGTTCTTTAGGGAATGAATATTTGCGGTCAACCGTAACCAATTTGGTTTTGGATAAAGTCATAACACTAGGTTTTATTGTAACAAAATTACTGAAAAAACAATTTATTTAGGCCACAAAAAATAGCCCAAATCCTAC
>CAIWHI010000273.1 GCA_903912435.1 uncultured Bacteroidota bacterium
CATCATATCCATACATATACCCATCATTCTTATTGTAACCATACCCCTACTTCTATTCTGGAAATATGCCAACTTCTTCTCGCCGGTTCACGTCATCTTCCTGGAGCTCATTATGGGCCCCACCTGCTCCATCATCTTCGAGAATGAACCAATAGAAGCCGGCTCCATGAGCCAAAAGCCCCGTAAAATGAGCGTCACTTTCTTCTCATTTAAAGAATTGTTGTTGAGCATAGTTCAGGGTCTGGTAATTACCACAGCCTGCCTTGGACTAGGTTATTACAGTATGAGTCACAACCACCCCGAGGCTGAGGTACGCACCATCATCTATACAACACTTATCTTCAGCAACCTCTTCCTTACCCTTGTGAATCGTTCCTTCCATTACTCCATCTTCACCACCATCAGGTACAGCAACAAATTGATACCCATTATTTTAACCGTCTCCATTATAGTCCTCGCACTATCCCTATTCCTGGCACCTGTCAGGAATATTTTCCAGTTCACCGCCCTGCCTGGTTCAGAGATTTTATTATGTCTGGGTGCTTCTTTCGTGGGTGTAATGTGGGTTGAGGTGTATAAGAGGTGGAGGTATAGGGGGAAGAAGAGGAATGTGTAAAATTGCAATGGTTTAATCGGCAATCGTTGTTCTGGTTGTTCCGATAGTGACTGGACCGAGCGTCTCGCTCGGTCCAATTTCCTGCAAGCGTCCCACTTGCGAAACAGAAGCGGGACGCTTCATAGCAATAGGACGAAGGGAGACCCTTCGACTAGTACGGGAATTAAATGACTATCTCTACGATTAAAATTATCATCGTATATGTTTGGGCCTGTGAAACCTAATTATTTATATCGATGTCCTTCATTATTGGCACTAGTGATTTTAGAAAAAAAAGTAAATGCCAGTACCCCGCTCATATGCTTCCTCAAAGAGCCTTTTTAAGTTGGCGAAATTTCGCCTTAAACTTTCGTTTTCAATATAAATGTCAAAAATTTTCGATTTTATCACCTTATCTATCTTTGTTAAATCTTCAATCCATTCAGACTCATACCGATCAATCAAAGTGTCAGCCAAATTATCAATAGTACTAAAAATTCCGCTATCCCAAAATAAAGCAAATTCCGGATCGTCGTCAGGATAATAAAGTTCTATTAATTGATCCTCTGATGCTTGATCGTAATCTAATGCCACCATTGCTTGCCTGTCTTTTGGTACTACTATTCTTGCCATCATTATGAATGTATATTAGTGTTTATCAGTGTTTTTAAAATGTGTCACTTGTTCGTATTCATCCTGGGTTCTTCCGCGTGTCTTACCGTTAACAACTTCTACTGGTCCGAGCTTCTCGCTCGGTCCTATTTCCAGCAAGCATCCCGCTTGCGAAACAGATGCGCTTCATTGTAATAGAGAATTTTCCAACTTAATCCTGGCTATCGTATTTTTCAATTCATTTATACTCACTCCTTTATCAACACCAGATTCAAGCTCATTGTATCTATTATCCAATTCGCCTACAAATTCCTTATCAGCCCACCATTGGTTTACATTTTGGTCTATTTCAAGTATAGCATTCACCCTAAGCAGTGATTGTTCATCAGCTTTGTTGATATACTTTTTGATCTGTTTGCGCAAAGCTTCAGTGGCTGTCATACTAATTTAGCTTTTAGCAAAGTTAAGAGAATTTTTGTTCCTGCCGCAAGTGTTCCGATGGATCGTTGTGTTGTTCCGGGATGTTCCTTAGGGACATCCGGAACTGCAAATAAAAGCCCTTCTTCGAAGGTATTCAACATTCCCAAGACCAAATTACATCCCTAAGCCCAGTCCACTCACCACTGATTGCCCCCAAACCCCGAAAAAAAACACACTTGGGGCAATGATTAATACAAATAATTGATTATCAATATTATGCACCATTTTCCATTGCCCCATCATTGCCCCAAATGACGGAATTTGGGGCAATGATTACCCTATTTTACTACTGGACCTAGCAATCTCGCTCGGTCCTATTTCCTTCAAGCGTCCCCCTTGCGAAACAGAAGCGGGACGCTTCATAGTAATAGGACGAAGGGAGACCCTTCGACCAGTACGGGTGATTAGGAACCAGAAACAGGCAGCCTAACAAATAAAATAATAATATACACGTAATTTGCTGAAAGTAAATTAGATAGGACGCATTGGAACTCCCCTCCTGTTTTTCAAACAATTATACAAACAACAAAATATTTCTTATTTTTTAGACACACAAAAAAAGCCAGATATACAAACACCTGGCTTTTATAAAAATAAGTTAGAAAATCACTATTGATGCAACACCACTACCTTCTTCGACTGTATCAAACCAGTGGTTTGTAAAATCAAATTGTACTGGCCGGCAGATAGATTTGCAGTATTGATGGTATACTTGGTTTGGTTCGGCTGTATGGTTAATTCGGCTGCTACTCTGCCAATATTATCATACAGACGTATGGTGCCGGTTGTTACACTTTGTAATACTACCTGTATTTGCTCATCAGCCGGATTAGGGAAGATTTCTGCCTTGGTAGGTTTCACATCATTTACCCCTACAGGTATCCCCTTATCATAAATGGCGAAATCATCAAGTCCACATACAGTAGTACTTTGTCCATTACCCGACCAGTTAGTCAATACAGAATCTGATGCAAAGAACTTCAACTGAATCTGGGTTGCACCGGCAGGCACATATTGGTTAACCCTAAAGATTCGACGACGCCAGTTTACATCACACTGATAAGTTGCCTCTACAGTGGTCCAGCTAGATGATGATGCATCACGCACCTTCACAATCCATGGGTCGTTTTTGAAATTAGAAAAATTTTGTTCATTTGAGAACCAACGATAATATTCCACAATTGGAGTTGTAAATGTGCTGATATCAAATACAGGACTGATAACAGTAGAGG
>CAIWHI010000274.1 GCA_903912435.1 uncultured Bacteroidota bacterium
CCGAACCATCAAACTTCAAAAAATCCCTGGACTGGAACAGATCACTATAACCGGTACCCACATTAGCCTCCACCATTAGTTTAGACGGTGCATTTTTCATCACCATGTTTACCACACCACCGGTAGCATCACCTTCCATTGATGGCATCAAAGTTTTAATCACCTCAAGACGTTCCAATAATTCTGATGGAAATATATCCAATGGCACGTAACGGTCTTTATCATTCGGACTTGGAATCTTAACACCATTAACAAGCGTACTGTTGTAGCGCTTATCCATACCACGTATTACCGCATATCTTGCTTCTCCCGAATTACCCTTATCCATATTCACCCCCGATACACGCTGCATCACATTTGCTACAGATAAGTCTGGTGAAATTTGCATCGCATTAGCCGACATAATATTCATCAAACTAATAGACTTCTGTTCAGACCTGTTGGCATATTCATCCGAACCACCATAAGCCTTACCAGTTACAACAACCTGGTTAATTATTTTAGGGGCGGGGACTAGATAAAAATCAATCTTTACTACCTGATTGTTATTGTCGATATTAACTGAAGTATCAATAGTGGTAAATCCCAAATAAGAAACTGTAAGATTGTACTCACCAGGTTCAAGACTTGCTATATTATAAGAACCATCCAATTGGGTAATTTCGGCCTTGTTCTTATCTTTAATTACCACCATTGCTCCTATCAATTGTTCTTTAGAGCCTTTCTCAAAAACATGCCCTTTTATATTTGCAGCAATAACATTTGTGGAAGAAATTAGAGATAATAACAGCAATAAATACTTACCTTGGAAAGACATCAATGGAATAATTTCTGCAAAAGTAGAGGCCTGTTTTTATCTTAATAAGCTTGCAATGAATAGTAATGCAAGCTTAATCTATTGGCAACAAAATGGTAACATCGAAATAACTATTAGTTAATATAAACTAATTAAAAATCGGTTACCCTTATATTCCCGAATCTCACAAATATTCTGGCCACCATGTCTATAATATCCATCTGGGTAACTTTATATTTAGGAGGTCTGATTTAGTTCCCCCTGCCGTTCAGAGCAAGCTTAGCCTAAATGATGCGTCCTCAATTCTCATAACAAGCGAATATCCATAAAATTTCTTTAATCAATCCTGACAACACCAGCCAGGCTTGTTCAATTCTTAAATTCTGTAAATTCCAATTCAGACAACAAGGTCATTTAAAACAGAAACACAACTAAAACATTCTTAATGTCATTTCATTAAATCAACAAACCCTCAGGCATACAATATCAGTTATCCACAACTTATCAACAACACTTTTCCAATAACATTCTAGTAAATTCTTAACAAAAGAACTCAGGTAATAATTTCTTAACACATAGGGATACACTATCCCTAACTCCCTAATTCACGCAGTTTTCAGGTAAAAAACACCTGTTTTTCATCACTTATTATAGTAAATAGTTATGGCTGGGGTCGACATACCGCCAACAGCCCCCCCCCAGCCGCAGCGGCAAGAGCATGCCAGTGACCAC
>CAIWHI010000275.1 GCA_903912435.1 uncultured Bacteroidota bacterium
CCATATTTTACCTCAAGCCAATTGCCGATGCGTAGCAATAATTCCTCCATGTTGAAGGGTTTGCGTACATAATCATTACAGCCGGCTTTAAAGCCCTTTACAAGGTCGGTAGCCTGTACTTTGGCAGTTAAAAATATGATAGGTACATGCTTATCTAGTGCGCGAATCTGCTCAGCCACCATATAGCCATCCTTACCCGGCAGCATAATATCGAGCAGGCATAGATGGGGATGAAATGTTTTGAAATTGATTAAACCATCTGAACCATTGATAACTTTAAGCACCTCAAAGCCATTTTTTTCAAGCTGTTCTTTTACCAACTGGCCCAGTATCAGTTCGTCTTCTATATAGAGTATTTTATGTTTCATGATAATGCCGGCAGTTGTATGGCGAATGTTGTACCCTGGTTATTACTATTTACGTGGATGGAGCCGTTATGAAGTTTTATAGCCTGTTCCACAAAACTCAACCCTATCCCATGGCCGGCTGTATTGTATTCGCCCTCCACAGGTACCCTGAAAAATGGTTCGAATATTTTTTTATGGTATTTTTCTGCAATGCCTATACCATTGTCAGTTATGCTTATTTGGACTTGGTTGTTATTCCTATCAAGGCAAATTTTGATTTCCGGGTTGGAGGAATTATATTTTAGGCCATTGTCAATCATATTAGCTATCACATTTATCAGCAGTATTCTATCACCCAATATTTCGCATTGGCTTTTTTGCTCAAAGGATAGGATAGCTTGTTTTTGTTCGGCCTGTACCTGCATAATATTGATGGCTTCATTAATAAGTTCGGCGCAATTAAGCACCTCTTTATTTAGGGCAAACTGTCGCTCATTGAGCTTGCTAAATGATAATATTTTTTCAATAAGCAGTTTCATCCTGTTAAGTTCACTTGTGGCATAGTTGAGGTATTGACTTTCCTTTGCCTGGTCAGTGTCACTATTTTTTTCTTTCAGAGAATTAATAATGAGCTGTAGCGATGCTACCGGTGTTTTTAGTTCGTGGGTCACATTGCTTATCAGGTTTTCCCTGAATTGGGTGGTTTGCAACTGCATTTTGTAACTACGGTGGTAGAGCAGGAAGGCTGCGGAAACCAATAGCAGCACAAATAATGAGGTGGCTGTATAGGGTAATAGTCGTTTTATTAGTAGCGTATTAGGTCTTGAGTAGGTGATTCTGAATATTTGAGGGTCGTAATAATTGATGATAAATACCCCAGAGGACCATTTATAAGGTTTTAAACGAGTGGTCGTCAATTCTATTTTGTAGGGTATAAGTAGGCCTCTTTTATCTAGGGTATCATGTAATATGGAATCATATTGATGAATGCCCTTTAACCCATTTGGAATGTACTTTTTTTTGTTTTCTTCATCTGCGGTTTTTTTAGGTACAGCCATTCTTATTGGTTCCTCACCTGTAGGAAACACAGTGATTATTAAGCTGTCCTTTTTCTTTTTTTCTTTTATAATAGGGTGGTCACCAAAGGTAACTTTAACACCTTTGGGAAGAGATTTTATAAAGTTCTCCCTATAGTTTGTGTCATTAGGCTTGTTTTTTTTTTCTTTTACTGATAGTTTATTGGTAGTAATTATAGAATCATGAATTTCCTTACTTGCATTTTTTGTTGGTGTATCCGGGTCGAAAGTTATAGATACCTGAGCTTGGTTTTGGGTTATCCCGGCGGCGAAACTTAGTTTTTCTTTATAGTCCTTATCAATGTTTACCCTAAATATGTCATATTGGCTATAATTGTACGTTTGCAATTTTTTGGACGAAGCTTGTACCAAGGAGTTTATATCCTCTATTATCCTTTTAGTTTCTTCATGGTAGGTTTGTACCCACCCATATCCCAATAAGGAAATAAGCAGTAGCAGGGAGCCACTAAACAACCAATAAAACCTTCGGGATAATTGCATGCCCTAAAAATACTAGACAACTATGAAGGTGTCTATTTTCATTAACCTTATTTAAGGTTTAGGGTTTACCTCTATGGTTTTAATGAGGGTTTCCTTGGTGAATTCGTTGCCTTTAATATTATTATGGCAAGAGAAAGGTATTACCACACCATCCTGGTTCCTGAATAATTTATAACTAACCGATACTTCCTTTGGGCCTTCATCGTTTTTAAGGATTGTTTCCATCCGTAGCAGGTAATAGGTTGTCTGGTCAATAAATGCTGTGATTTTCAAGCCTTTTTTTGTAACCAATTTTAATACAAAACAGGGTTTGGTAAGTATGGTGTCCATACCTGTATAGGTGGCTGTCATGCCATTGGTTTTATAATCTATTAGTAGGCTAGCAGGCATATTGAGATGTGGACGGAAAAACAGGGCGGAGTCATTGGATATAAAGGAGGTGTTTGGGTCTGGATTGGTGGCTGTTTTAGTTTCATCCTTTAGATACTCGGTAAATTCAGTACTTGAACCATTAAGGGTGGTTGTTGATTTGAGCATTTTGCCCTGGTCAATAATAAAGGTAAAAGGTATCTCGGCCCATTGTTGGTATATGGTTCCGGTAATTTTCAGGGTTTTTATTTTGTTCCAATTTTCCATTCCCCCCATTGCTGCAGCATGTTTTTCCAGAATCTCATCTGCAGTCTGGGCATGTAGGGCAAGACTGATTGAAAGTAGTAAAATTGAAAGCAGGTATGTTTTTGGCTTCATTGTATAATTATTTCAGGAGGTCAAAAATAGAACAGCTAGGGCTTTTAATGCCGCTAAATTAACGTTATTTAAGGTTTATTTACATTCAGCACAAAGGGCTGACTTTTCATAAGGGTAGTTTTACACAAACTTTAATTTATGAACAAAATAAGCATTCTACTGATTAGCAGCCTGCTATTGGCTGCAACTACCCAAGCCGGAGTATATAGGCACGACCGCAAAAAACAGCAGTATAGATTTGGCTGCAAAAAAAGAATTTGATTGTGTTGGGATGGTAAATAATAATGGTAGTAGAGGTGGTTCCTGCGTATTAATAGGCAAAAAGTATGTGCTTAGTGCTGCACATGTGTTTAAAGTATCAGAAACAAGGCCAGATACTTTTTATGAAGGTAAAAGCATGATAATAGTTAATCAACCTGTGAAGCAGCGAATAGGAAATACTCCGGATTACACGTTTATTTTTAGAGGTAAGACTTATAAAGCAAAGACCATTAGTATTTACCCTACTTATATGGATTCGGCAACCTATAGTATGGGTGATATTGCACTTGTGGAATTGGAGAGCCAGGTTGATGATGTAGTGCCTGCAGTAATAGGTAAGATTTTTGATGAATTGAATGCAAATGTAACCGGGGTAGGTTATGGTGTATCGGGGCCGGGAGATAAGATGGAGACACTGGATACAGCATTGGTGAAAATAGCCGGAGAGAATGTAGTGGATTCAATAGGCGGGTATGAGATTAGAAACACCTCAAGCGTGCTCCATTGCGATTTCGACCACCCTACCAATGCCCAATGTAATAAAATGGGTAGTGCCCAACCCCGTAATCTGGAATATACCTGTGGCGGTGGTGATAGCGGTGGCGGACTTTTTATAGAGAAAGCGAATGGATATAGGCTTATAGGTATCTGCTCCGGTGGAGGTATAAATGTCACCCAATTTCAGAAAACCGCCTATTATGGGCAGACCATGTCATGGACAAGGGTTGCGGTTTTTTATGATTGGGTGAAGGGGAAAATGAAGTAATGGTATTTTGAGCCGTCCTGAAATAGTGATACAGATTATTAAAGAATAAAAGTAGAATAATTAAACAGTAGTAGGTTCATTTCTGC
>CAIWHI010000276.1 GCA_903912435.1 uncultured Bacteroidota bacterium
ACTTTTCGGCAAGTGCCAATTGTTGCTGTGCATTGCGGCAAGATGCAAATGCCGAATTGAAATTGTTGTAGGCTGTTTGTAATTGCATTTGTAGTGCTTTTTCGGTTTCCTGTTCCTGGCTTTTTACTGTTTTTAGATCTTCATCCACTTGCTTGGCTTTGTATTTATATTGGTTTGAGGCAAACAAATCCCATTGCAGGTTTACACCCCACATATAGTATCTCGATTTATCATCCACCTTCCAATTGAAGCCCTGCGAACCCAGGTCCAGAAAAGTATTCAGCTTAGGTATCATGTGAGAATTTTGCAGGCCATGGTTCAGGTTATAGATATTTGTGGTAAATCGTAACTGTCCTAACTCCTCTCTTTTACTTATATCATTACCTGGGGTCACGTTTCCTAAGTCTATACCGTTAATAGCATTGGTGTCAATAAATACTTCATTATCAAGAGGTTGGTTAAGTAGGAAATTGAAGTACATGAGTGCATTTTTTTCTATTATTGGTAGCATTGGTCAATGCAGTTTCAATCTTTTGCTTTTCAGCTTGTGCTCTTGTGAGGGAGGTGCTGTTCTTTACACCATTCCTATAAAGGCTTTCATTTACCCTAATGTTTTCATTCACAAGCTTAAGTGCGTTTTGGTAAATTTCTATCTCCTTGCCTGCCTGGTAGCAATGGTAATACGCCCCCTTTACATCCTTTACCAGTTGCCTTTTATATACATTTATAGTAGCCTGCTGTATATTAATCATCTGGTTTTTAATCTTCTGATTATACCATATTTCGGCATTAATTATGGGTAATACTGTCCTAAACTTCGCATCGTAAAAGTTATCAGGATTCAAGGGGATAGATACATTTTGCAACTTTGGGAAATTGTTGGAAGATGTTAATTGGTTCAACGTACTATAAACCGGGTTTAGCAAGTCGCCCACTGGGAATTCAATTGTCCTCCCTCCGGCATCTTTAAGATAGCTTCCCATAAGGCTTACGCTGGGCATAAATAGTACCTTGGCTTCCTTTAGGCTATACAAAGCCTTGTCAAGTTGAAATTGTTTTTGCTGCAATCCTTCGTTGCTTGCAAGGGCCTGGTGCAGATAATCGTCCAGTTTTTTCTGCTGTCCATATATAGTGCCATAGCCGCTAAACGCTAGCACTATTATGAACATGGTAGTTTTGATTATTGATGTTGACATTATGAACACTGTTTATTAAAATGGTAAAAAAATATTTAGTCGAAAGTGATTAGTCGAAAGTAAAAAGTATAACGTCGAAAGATAGATTTTGTAATCTGCTTTTTTGTGTAATTGTCATATAATCTTTTTTTTTCATATTGTATGTATATTATAAAATGGAATTGCTTTATTAAAGTGAGTTCAACGTTTTATATTTTTTGGGTAATACCTAATATCTATTATTGTTATATGCCTTCTTGCTATTTATCCAGTCCGTCTTTTTACTTTCTACTTACTACTTTAGACTATTTCCGACCTTCTACTCAATAAGATATTACCCTTATAAATTCATGAATAGATTGGTTAATCACATTTTCCAAATCGCTTTCTTCCAGTTGCATTACCTTAAACCTACATCTAACATCAAGTGAAACCAGTCCATGACCCATTGCCCATACATTCATTGCTGCAAGCATTACATCATTATATCGAATCAATTTCTGCTCAATGCACTCACTAAGGCATTGAACCAAAAAACCAAAGGCATCAGAACCATTTTCCCACATTCCTTCTTCATCAATACAATTCATTGGCGCGCGAATGATAAACATAAGGTCATACAATTCCTGGTTGGCTAGTCCGAAAGTAATATAGGTGTAGCAAATTTCCTTCAATCGCTCCAGTGGGTTAGTTGCTATAACTTTTTTGGCATATTCCTCATTAAGCTGCTCAAAAGCCTGCTTTTGAACCTCGTAAAGCAATTCATCCTTATCTTTAAAATAGAGATAAATAGTTGCCGGGCTGTACTCGATTTTCTCAGCAATATTCCTCAATGAAGTTTTTTCATACCCTTCCTCAAGAAACATTTTCATAGCGGCATCTAGTATGCGCTTCTGCATTTCTTGTTTATCACGTTCTTTCCTCTCTGAAATACCCATATTGTTAATTACACTGCAAATTTACTGAACACTGTTTATTTTCCAAATTTTTCGATGAAATTTATTTGTTAAACCCGTTTAACAATAACAAAATTACACTTACGCCGCCGCCCCACGGTTGTACTTATTCTTATACGCCAATGGTAGCAACCCAGTAATCTTCTTAAAAGTGCTCCTGAATGCCTTGGTATCGGTATACCCTACATGATACATTACCTCATTGATGTTCTTTTTACCAGCCTCAAGGTCTTTTTTCGCTGCTTCAATTTTCACCCGTTGTATATATTCGGTAACAGTATTTGCAGTAGCTTTCTTAAACCGTCGTTCAAAATTCCTTCGGCTAAGGGCAAGCATTGAGGCCAATTGTTCGATGGTGATTTTTTCCTGGTAGTTTTTCTCAATGTAGGCCTGGGCTATTTTTATCGGGTCGTCCTGATGCGATAGTTGTGCATTAAATATCGTAAATGGTGATTGACTATACCTATCAATTTCTATTTCATAATACTTCGAAAACCTTATTGCCATTTCCCGGTTGGTGTATTTCTCCAGCAAATACAAAAGCAGATTCCAAAAGGATGTAGCCCCACCGCTTGAATATATCCCTTTCTCATCAGTAATAATTTTATCCGAAACCAGATTCACATTCGGAAACATTTTTCTAAAGTCATTTTCAGCCGCCCAATGCGTAGAGCATCTTTTGCCATTTAATAACCCAGTTGATGCCAATAAGAAACTACCCACACATAGACTTGCCACTTCTGTGCCTTTTTGATGAAGGTCTACAATCCAGGGCAGGAAATCCTTGTTTTGTTCTATTACCTGCATCATTTCTCCATTTACGGCAGGTATTATTATCAGGTCGGTCTTTTGTACATCTTCTATACTCTTATCTGGCTTTACAGAAAAAGCCCTGTCATATACTCTTGATTCGTTACTGAGCCCTACCAATTGAACATTAAATAATGCCTCCTCCCCGGCAACTTGTAAAAATTCGTTGGCCTTATTAAACAATATAAATGGCCCCTCTATACAGCTTAGAGCTACAGCACCTGCCGGTACCAGAATAGAAATGTTTTTCATGTCTCAAAAATAGGGTTTAAAATGTCATTATCCCCCCCTAAACTTTCGGATTTGCATAGCCATAGTTTGAAATGTAATTTCTATTTTTGTAAATTCAAAAATTAAACAAATAAAATATGAACACCCAAATTAATGCTTACCTGACTTTTAATGGCAATTGCCGCACAGCAATGAACTTTTATCATGATTGCCTAGGGGGTGACTTAAATATCCTCCCAGTAGCCGGTTCTCCTGTTGAATCCCAATGTCCATCTGAAATGAAAGATAGTATTTTACATGCTACCCTTACTAAAGGAAGCTTGCTGCTTATGGCATCTGATATGTTAGCCCCTGGTGGACTTACCATGGGAAATAATATTGCACTTTCCTTAAATTGCAGTAGTGAGGAAGAAATCAACGACTTTTATAATAAACTTTCTTTAGGCGGTCAAATATTAGACCCATTGAAAGTGCAATTCTGGGGTGCTATTTTTGGTGTTTTTAATGATAAATATGGTATCAGATGGATGCTTAACTTTGATAAAAAATAATTTCTATGCAAAAAATTACACCTTTCTTATGGTTTAACGGAAATGTAGAGGAAGCAATTAACTTCTATACATCCCTATTCAGTGGTGGCGAAATTGTAAGTTCATACCCCCAGGGTGGAAATGGCAAGGTCTTTACAGCCACCTTCGATCTCATGGGCTCAAGGTTTAATGCACTCGATGGTGGTCCATCATATAATTTCACTCCGGCCAATTCTTTTTTTGTGGAAATAGCAACTGAAAATGAACTGGATAATCTATGGGCCGGCCTCGCGGAAGGAGGAAGTGTGCTAATGCCATTGGGCAAGTATCCATTTAGCGATAAATTTGGTTGGGTAAAAGATAAATTCGGTATTTCATGGCAATTGAGCCTAAATAGCACTATATCGAAAATATCCCCATTCCTCATGTTTGTGAACGAACAGCATGGTAGGGCAGAAGAGGCTATCCAATTTTATGTCTCCACATTTGCAAATTCTTCAGTTACAAAACTTGTGCACTATAATAAAGGTGAATTTGGCAATGAAGGTACCCTTAAATTGGGCTCTTGTACCCTTGATGGTATTGATTTTAGAGCTATAGATAGCAGTTTTGCTCATGATTTTAATTTTACACCGGCAGTTTCCTATTTTGTTTCCTGCAATACTCAGGAAGAGGTAGACTATTATTGGAACCGGCTTGCTGAGGGTGGGAGAGAAGACCGATGTGGTTGGCTTACAGATAAATTTGGTGTTTCATGGCAAATAATACCTACAAAATTAGGCAATTTGCTATTTGATAATGACCCTGTAAAATCAAAACGGGCTATGGATGCTATGATGAAGATGAAGAAAATAAT
>CAIWHI010000277.1 GCA_903912435.1 uncultured Bacteroidota bacterium
CCTGACTAGTGGATGTAGTTTATATAAAACAGTAAGTGTAGTTGCCTTACCGTCTGTACCTGCTATAGGTGGTTTATCTAGTGTAGGATTAACAGCCACAATTACACTGCTGGATGGTACCGCTGGTGGAATTTGGACAAGTAGTAACACAGCCAAGGCTACTGTGGGTTCTACTAGTGGTGTAGTTACCGGGGTTAGTGCAGGTATATGTAATATTACCTATACGGTTACAAATACTTCAGGTTGCATTGGTTATGCGGTTAAAGTAATAACAGTGGGTCCTTCAGCTCCTGGATATAATGGAAATGTAACTCTTGCAATATTGGATGCTACCAATAATATAGGGGGTATTAGTTTAATGCCTAACCCTAACAACGGCCAATTTGTATTTAGTGGCAGCCTGGTTGATAAAAATACAAGCCAGGTACAAATTGAAGTATCAGATATGATTGGTCAAATAGTTTACAGAGCTAATGCTGATATTGAAAATGGACTTATTAATCAAAATGTAATCCTTTCAAATGCATTGGCAAATGGTGTTTATCTATTTCACCTAAGCACAATGAATGAAAAATATGTTATACATTTTGAAATAGCGCATTAAGACTACTATCCTATGAATATTATAAACAGGCAGCCATTGGTTGCCTGTTTTGTTTATACAAATATCAAGGTAGCTAGGTAGGCATTTTTGATAGGTTTTTAACTCCAATTCCCTCAAAAAGCTTATTTAACAGTACTAAATACGGTTAAGTAAATTATTGGAACTATTTTTGTAGTGATACCTAAAAAGATAATTTAGACTGAAGAAATTTTTTAAGATATTAAGAAACCTGCTGGTTGGTTTGCTGGTGCTAATCATCAGCACCATCGTGTTAATTAATATCACTCCTGTCCAGAATTACCTCGTTAAAAAGGCGGCTGGTGTGCTTTCTGCCAAGCTGAAAACCAGGGTTGAGGTAGCCCATGTAAGGCTCGATTTCCTCAATCACTTCCTCATTCAGGGGGTGTATATTGAAGACCAACATAAGGATACTCTATTGTATGCCGGAGAATTACAAATCCGTATATCTGATTGGTTCATTTTCCGCGACAAGCCTATTATCCATTATCTGGGTGTTAAAAACACTTTTGTGCATATGTACAGGAAGTCCACTTCAGACGTATGGAATTCCGACTTTATTGCTGATGCCTTTGGTAGCGGCAATAATAAAGATACCTCGGCGAGCAAACCTTTTGAATTGGGGTTGGAAAAGGTGGAACTGGATCAGGTTCGCTTCCATATGGATGATGCATGGGGTGGTGAGGACATGGACTATGATATAGGTAGTGCCATTATCAATAGCCGTACACTGGATTTCAAAAAGGAATTTATAGATGTGAAATCTATTGATTTTGGTAAGGTTGCAGTCTTAATCAGAGAATTCAAAGGTGGTAAACCCCAAAAACATAAAACAGCAGTTGATTCAACAGAAGATTTCGACCCAACGCCATTCAACCCTGACCATTGGCGGGTGAAGGTAGGGGAGGTAAACCTGAAGGATTGCTCCTTTGCTCTTGAAAATGGTAATTCGGCTTTGGTGCCTGGTATTTTTAATCAGGAACATATTGATATCAGGGATATTCAGATTAAGGTTGAGAGTGTAAACATAGTTGGCGACACGATACATGGCAAGGTAAACCTGCTCAAAGCCAGGGAGCGCTGAGATCG
>CAIWHI010000278.1 GCA_903912435.1 uncultured Bacteroidota bacterium
GGCTATGAATAGCGGCAAAGAAAAATTTGTATCACTAAAGGTGCATGTGCCTGTTATTATCACTTATTACACTGCTTGGGTAGATTATAAGGGGGGACTGCACTTTGCCGATGATATTTATGGCCATGATACAAAAATGGCAGCAAAAATGTTTGTGAATCCACAATAAGGGATAATATTTTGGTATGAAGGAATTGAAATAACATCCCCCGCACCCCCTTCGCTAGCGCACAATGCCTACGCTAAAAGGGGACTTGCATTGTGAAATTTGGATAGCCTATTGGTGGCCTCACCCCGGCCCTCTCCGAGGGAGAGGGTGTCACATCCTGATATTTCTGATAGTAATTTTTGAGATGTTTGGGATTGGCCACGTCATTTTCAAAGAACATTTGTGCAACAAATTTGTTACTCTAAAGGGGGACTTGCAGCTGTAGGTAAATTGTGTGGTCGGTCATTGTTGAGCTTTTTTTGAAGAGATAATATTATTTCAAACAGTAAAAATAGATTTTATGAAAAACAATCAGACAGAAAAAACACAATCAGAACAGTTGAAAACTAATCTGGATAGCGCCATAAAGGCCGAAACTGCAAAGAATATTGAGGACCATAGAAAAGCAGCGGCCCACCATATGCAGGCAGCCAAGCACAGCCTGGAAGCGGCAAATTACCATGAAACCGGAGATCATGCTAAGGCAGCACATAATACCTTGCTTGCCTATGGTCATGCTGCAATAGCTGGTGGATTTCTTAATGATGATGCCAAGCACCATGCCCAGGAATTGAAAGAAACAAAATATATGTAAGTGTAATGGAAGACCTGAAGAACCTGGAATTCCTTGCTGTAAATTCAAAGGAGATTATAGAAAAGCAGGTGGATAGCTACCGGCAACAACACACTTATGCAGGTACTATTATAGGTGCCACGGCATTGTATATACCGTTTTTCTTAGGTGGGCTGGATGGTACTTCGCAGGTTATCCAGTTCATTTCTATTCTGCCTATTGCATGTTTTATCTATGCAATACTATTAATGCTGAGTATTTTCAGGACAAGACCCCTTGACCAGGCTTTCAATGTAATAAAATACGTCTCCTTATTGGAAAAAACCTATAAGGAGATTTTGTTGTTTGAAATTCAGGCAAATTCACATTCTTATGTACTCAATAAAAGAGTGACAGAAAGAGATAGTAAGCGGTATTCTAATGGTGTGAACCTGATGATAGTAGCGCTTTTGTGTTCTATTGTCCTGATTACTGCCAATAAGTTTATAAAAATTGAAAAGCAACCTACTAAGGTCCAAGTGGTAAATGTGAAGAAAGCAGCGAATGGTGTTCGAAATGATAGTATTATTCCCATACAGGTGGCTCCGCAAACCAGCCCGGCAAAACACTAGTTGTAGCCATGTGTGAATGATGTAAACATTATCTTGTTTAGTATAATAGTGACCCATCCCAATCTATTGACCTTTGCGGTGTTATGAAAATTCATTCATAAAACAAAGTAGATACAATGCCACAAAACTGGAAAAGCAATTAATGTAAAGTCAGCAAACGATAATTTATTGCTGAATTGCATTTTGTCAAAACTTAATAAAATATCAACTAATAATAATAAAATAAAAATGAAAAAATTAGAAAATAAAACGGTATTTATTACAGGTGGTTTATCTGGTATAGGTAAAGCATGTGCCCTAGCGGCAGCCCAGCATGGTGCTAACATTGCAATAGCAGATAGGAAATCAGGCGACACTGATAAGACAATGGAAGAAATAAAAAAGGAAAATCCTAAAGCAATTTTTATTGACTGTGATGTGTCTGTTTATGCACAGGTACAGGCGGCTGTAGAAAAAACAGTCAACACCTTTGGTGGGCTTGATGTTGCCTTGAATAATGCTGGTATAGGTGGTGAGCCTGCCAAAGTGGGCGATATGACTGAACACCAATGGCTGA
>CAIWHI010000279.1 GCA_903912435.1 uncultured Bacteroidota bacterium
ACAAGAAGCAAACTATCAACAATAAAAAGATTAGATTCTACCAATAAAGCCCTAGATAAAACATATAAATATTTAGATTTATCCTTCAAGAAAATAACACAACAACAAAACGAAAATGATTCAATACAAAATCAATTGAACACCCTTAGTAAAAAATCGCTAAGTCAAAAAATTGCCATCAGGTCGCAACAATTACCAGTTGATTCACCGGTTAAAGTAAAATTAGCTTGCCTTGCCTATTCTTGTGGTAAGGTTTATAATGCAAATGATGAAGACCCCCAGGTTTACAATGCCTTAAGCCAGGCTATAAAACACATTGATGGAAAATCATATCCCACAGTTACCAACCTGGATAATAAACGGATTTGGACAAAATTAATCGACAATGACAAATTCATTGTTTTCAGAAGTGATAGTATAATAATAAAATCTCTTTCCAAATCCCTTACCAGCATATTCAGATTAAATTTATCAGGGGCACCTTTTACCGATGGTTGGATTAAACGGGATAGTTCGTCTATAATTACCACGAACAATAAAAACATATGTTTAAAACACAATATATCAAATCTTAAAGCAATAAAAGTAGATACATTGCTGCGCACTAAAGATCGATTAAGATTGGTATCATATGGGCCGGATAATTCCAAAATAGCTCTGGTTGGCAAAGATAGTCTTGTGATGCTTTGGGCTAAAAATAAAAAAATAGATTCTATTTATTTTCCTTCCAGAATACGATGTATTGAGTTCCTTGATGACCGTAATATACTTGTAGGTTGTGAAAATGGAATTGCATACAAAAGCAATTTAAAAAATAAAAACAATATTTTCGAAAAGATAGGGTATGGACAGGGAAGGGTACAGTTTATCATCAAAAACCTAAGAAATGACAATATAATAATAGGATATTCGGGAAATAAAATTCAGATATATAAGGATTCTAAATTTACCGATCCTCCCAACACTTTGTCAACCCGTAAACCAATTCTATTTGCCGTACTTAATGAAAAAATCAATAAAATGGCAGTAGCCCAAAGTAATAATAACATATTGGTTATTGACCTTAGCAATACAGATAAGCGGGTACAAATAAATGATATTAATGCACGTATTTGTGGTATAAGTCTATCGGACAATGGGGAACTACTTGTGGATTGCGCTGAAAACAATTCGAATTTCACAAAATCATACAATATTAGCAGTGCTACCCTATTTGATAGAATTCGAAAAATAAAAAATGAAATAGTAACCGAAGATGAATGGAAATATTATATAGGTCAAAACCCTCCATATGATACAGTAGTAACCCATTATAAGAACTAACATGAAATACATAATTACATTTTTATTATTATCAATAGCTCTTCAATCTCAGGGTCAAACCATTACAAATGAGGAACAATCTATTAAGAGCATCATTAATGCAAAAGCGCATTATGAGGATGGTGAGTTTGACACCACCATAAGCATGTTAGGAAAGTTATTAAATAATAGATTTAGCCATTTAGATAAGGAGGACAAAATTGATGCTTATGAACTGCTGATACTCTGTTACCTTTCTATTGATTATCCAGAAGAGGCGCACAAAGCAGTAAAAGAAATTTTTAAAATTGATCCTTTATATAAACCGAATATATACAAAAACGACAATAGGCTTGTGGCTCTTTTTGATGAATATTATACAAAACCAGTATATTCTGTTGGTATCGATGGGGGTATTAACTACCCTCTCATAAACAGGATGAAACAATACAGCATAGTCTACAACAATGGAGAGGCACCTGATGCCTATGAATCGAAAACAGGAGCTCAAATAGGCGTAAATTTCGAATACAGAATCAGCGAGCGTATGTGGTTAAGGTTGGCTTCCGTTTATCAATCATCACGCTACGAGCACATACTTTATAATGTTGTAAACGAAACTATAAATTATAAGGAGGCATTGTATTATGTGAATATACCGGTATCAATAAAATACTATATTTTCAAGAATAACTTCCAACCCTATTTTTTTGCCGGTGGTGATATAACCTATTTATCATTAGCAGAATCAACCACCTTCAACAAGGAAAGTACTGATATAGTAAACAGAAATAGCCTGAGAAACAGCCTATTACCCGGCCTATTCGGAGGGATAGGCATCAGATACAAATATAAAATTTTCGCCTTTTCTTTGGATGCCAGGTATGGATACTATTTTGACAACCTAAATAAAACAGGCACCAGATATAACGATAAGATTAATTTATACTACTACTATTATGTAGATGATGACATAAAACTTAACTACCTTAAATTAAACGCAGGGATTTCAGTATTCTTTAAATATAAAATCTTCCGGAACAAGTGATCATTAATTGCAGGGAGGGCAAATCCTATAAGGTATTGGTTGCACTATTGGCATTAGTGTTAGTAGTAGGTATTTCCTGCCGAAAAAACAAGGAAGTAAATACCCAATCTAATTCATTTTTCAAGGTTTATCAAAATGTAAATCTGTTTAAATCATCAGTGTTTAAAAATGACTATTACAACGTTCAAAGAATAGTAGTAGATGCGGCTGGAAATATATACACAGTTTACTGGGATTCAATAGTTACACCTGGCATAGGGTTTTCAATGGGTGTATTAAAAACAGACAACACAGGAAAAACACTTTGGAAAAAAACCTACCCATTTAACCCTAACATAAATAGCAATCGCTGGGATGATCTCTTATGTGATGGCTATAATCTGTATTTTTTAGCATCAGCACCATATAGCAATCTTGACGCGTTTCAATTACTGAAACTAGACACAGCTGGAAACCTGGACAAAAGCAATTTCCTGACTAAACTGCCTGTACC
>CAIWHI010000280.1 GCA_903912435.1 uncultured Bacteroidota bacterium
TCAAAAAATATATATTTTTTATTCTATTATAAGTAGCTGATCACGCCCTGTACCATTCGAAATATACCCGATTTTTGTCTCCAGATAATTCTCTACAAATTTACAATATTCTTTAAAACTCACTGGTAATTCATCGTAAGTTTTGCATGCTCCCACTGGTTTTTCCCAGCCCGAAAATGCTTTATAAACCGGCACTACTTCCCCGTCACAAAGATCGAAAGGTAGCTCATTTGTTTCTACTCCGTCTACAGTATAGGCTACCGCTGCTTTAATTTCTCCAAAAGTATCCAATACGTCGGTTTTGGTGACAATTAGTTTGGTAACACCACTCAGCATTACTGCATATTTAAGGGCTACAAGGTCAATCCAGCCACAGCGGCGTGGTCGGCCTGTAGTGGCCCCAAACTCGGCTCCTGCGGCCCTTAAAGCCTCTCCGGTTGCCTCATTCAGCTCTGTAGGGAAGGGGCCTCCACCTACACGTGTACAATAGGCCTTTGTAATACCATAAACTTCACCCACTCTTGCAGGTGCCACACCCAGACCGTTGCATACGCCAGCAGCAATAGTATTGCTCGATGTTACAAATGGGTAGGTGCCAAAATCAATATCCAGCATACTTCCCTGTGCACCTTCGGCCAATACTTTTTTGCCATTTTTCATATGACCATCCAGCCAGTATTCGGCATTGACTATATTTAGTAGGCGTATTTTTTCTACAGCTTCAAAGAATGGGGCCTCCCACGCCTGCCAGTCAGGTATAGTATCATACTGGCGCAACAATTGGGTATGCTTGGCAACCAGTTTGTCGTATTTTTCTTTGAAATTCTTACTCAGGATATCACCTATTCGCAAGCCATTACGGCCTGTTTTGTCCATATAAGCAGGGCCAATTCCCTTTAGGGTTGAACCTATCTTATCTGCACCCTTAGATGTTTCAGATGCAGCATCTAAAGCCCTATGTGATGGTAAAATAAGATGCGCCTTTTGCGAAACAAAAAGGTTCTTATAAAGGTCGGGACATAGGGGCCCAATCTTTTCTAATTCCTTTTGTAAGGTCACTGGGTCTATTACCACGCCATTGCCTATCAAATTAAGACAATGGGTATGAAACACACCTGAGGGTATGGTATGTAATACCACCTTTTCGCCCTTTACATACAGTGTATGACCTGCATTTGGCCCACCCTGAAACCTTGCTATAATATCATATTTAGCAGCCAGGTAATCAACAATTTTTCCTTTGCCCTCATCCCCCCACTGCAAACCCAACAAGACATCAATCATAAAACCAGTTTCAAAAAAAAGTAAAAATTCAAACGTCAAAAATAATAGAAAGTTGTAAGGAAAATGCAGTTCCTCTCAAATCTTTGATATTAAATGCAAAAACCTTGCCGCTTTTGACGGAAAGGTTTTTGAAAATGAAAAAATTTAGGCTGTATTTACTTCTTATTGTCTTTTTTCTCCGGGTCAAATCCTTGCAAGGTCGACATTAATTGCTGCATCGTTTTTTGATAGCCATTGCTCGACCCATCAAGGAAGATGGTATTGCCCTTGCCATATTCTGCAAAGTGTTTTATGGCATCTGTCCACATACTAAAGAGGATATAGCTCGCATCCAGATTAGCACTTTCCATTTCCTTTGCCGCTGTAGCCATACCACGTGCCACCTCCTCCCTGAAGAGTGCCACACCCTGACCTCTAAGTTGTGCTGCCATTCTTTCTGCTTCAGCCGATATTTTTATAGCATTACCCTCGGCCTCAGCCACTTTTGTTTTAGTAATCAATAAAGCCTGTCCTTCATTTTCAGCCGCCGCCTTAAGATTGTTTGATGCTACCACCTTAGCCATCGACTTGATAATTTCCTCATCGAAGGTGATATCATTTATTTGCAGGTCGAGCAGATGATATCCCCAGCCCTCTAGTTGTATATCCAGTTGCTCCTTTACATGCAGTATTATTTCGTTGCGCAGTTGTAATATTTCAGATTGTTTTTTGGTAGCTACAAACGCCCTTACAGCACCTTCTACAGAGCGGTTAAGAGATAACATCAAATTGCGGTCGTCAATAAATTTAAAGGCCACATTCTGTATGGTTTCGCTATCCTGATTAAGAACAGAAAACAACATCATTGCCGAAAAGTACACATTCGCCTGATCCTGGGTAATGGCCTGGAATTTTAGTTCATTAGAGCGGTTCTGGTAAGAAATTCTTCTGAAAATTTGCTCAATAAAGGGTATCCGCATATTCAACCCGGGACCCATAATTCGTTTAAACTTGCCAAATACCGTTATAACGGCCACCGTGCCCTGTTGCACCGTTACAAAACTCATCATCAATGCTAGTACGATGAGCACGAGTAATACTAAACCAGATGTCATAACAAATATAATTTTTTATCAAAATTACACTATTTGTTTGTCTTGTAGTTCATTTACACAAACATAGGTAGTGTGAATAAAGGGGGAAATGAATAGGGTACCGAGGATTGAAGGTAATGTCATAAAATACAACACCACTAAAATAGTCTCCATTTTAGGGGTGTTATAATAAATTATCTAAATAAATATTACTTAAATTTTCTTATAAATATTGTGCTTAGGCTTTAAGTCATCTGTTTGTACCACATCTGCTTGATAAAATTCATATAATTTACGGAAGATTGTTTTGAAAACAAACTGCTGAATCATAACTGTATCCTTGTAATTATTAATCACAGCATAGAGCCTGTCGGCATCATAATCATCAGGAACATCCGGGTCAGATACATCAAGGTTTTTACTTCTCTTATTTATAGGCACCCAGTATATATCCATATGCTGGTGCTGGCCATGATTGCCCTCAATGTCTAGAACAGAGTGCTTACGGGTAGTTTTTAAGGTTGTGTCCATATCCGCAAGCCCATTCAGGTAGCCCTCACAATTGATATTGGTGAAATACTTGGTATACACCTTTGCCCTGCGTGCATTATAGCGATCGGTGTATTTGGAGTAATTGCTATCACCGGTTACAGTAATTTTTGAACCTTCCTGAATCAATTCGAATGAATTCATCGGCTTATCCATATACTGTAGCGATACTTTTTTTACCTCTTCAGCCGGGATATTCATTATAGACCGGTCTCTCCAATACCTCATTTGTGTAGGGTAGTGAGGGGTAAGATAACCGTTAAAGCCAGCCATCGTTACCACATAAGGTTTTTTAGCCCCATCCATAAGCATATTGGTGCCTGAGTTATTTACAGCTACCCCACCTACATAAAAGCACCTCATTTTTTTACCATCCCGCCCATATATTTCTACCTTAATACCCTCCGTCGACATTATTTTTATGGCATTTTCATAGGCATTCTGTGTTACAGGATATAAGGGCTTTTGTCCTTGTAATGTTGTTAATAGCATTTTTAGTGTGCCAGGCAGTGCATGGTATTGCTTATTAACCATCCAGAACGAATCTGTATGTTCTACAGTTACACTTTCACCATCCTGTGATGCAAGGTATATTTTGCCTATTTGTGCAGTGTCCTTAATAGTGAATCCTGCCTCATCCTCGCCAAATGGTGAGGTATCCTTGTTGCTAAACAAGAAAAAATAAACTGCGAAACCCAGCAGGCCCAGAATTACCAGATACAATATTGTTTTGCGCATAAAATCTAAGGTATAAGAGGTTATTATTTGTTTTCGTACTTACGCTTCCTGAAAAATAAATAGCAGGAGGCGAATACCAGTACCATAGCAATTGGAATCGCAACATTTACTACCTGCCATGTTGTCTTTTCTTTTTTAGCCCTGCTGGCATCCAGCAATCTCAGTTTCACTTGCTTCGACCTCGATTCCAGTACCCCACTATTGTCTGTCAGGTATTCCAGACAATTGAGCAGGAAATTACGGTTAGCAAAATATTCACCGGTCCATTTATAATATCCTAGTGGCAATACCCCCTCTTTGGTCGAATAGTCATTATTGAATATATCGCCCACAGAGGTTACAATCATTTTGGTAGCACTATCACATTCAGGTTTAAACGACATGCGCAATGAATCCATAAATTTCAATGATTCCGGTGCTAGTTTGTTTTGGTATACCGAATGGAATTTACCCTCCAGCAATATAGCACATGTCCGGTAAGGTTTATTAAACTGCTCGTCAAGCATAGGGTAATTCATTACACTTAGACTCACCCTTAATGGAGCCATAGATGTTCGGCTCAACTTTGAAGATGATAACAGAATCGTCTTTTTAATTCCTGAACTCTTGATAGTATCAATTGAATTGGTAAACCCACCGAGGATAAAATCCATATTCCTGACAATAATATTGTCGGAAGTTGGGTATAATCTCGGGAAATAAATCCAATCCCTACGGCTGGTTTGCTCACCATTATTGGTCCTGCCTAGCTGCATGCAGAGCTTATCTTCAATAAGGTCATTATTCACCCTGAACCCATATTTGAAGGTTAATTCATCGAGGTTAAGGTCGTTCTTCATGGCAATAAACTGTGCCGATGTTTTCAGGCTATCCAGCGATGCGTTAAGGGTATTAATAGCCCACAATACCTTTCCGCCACGCATCACATATTGGTCAATGCGTAACATTTCAGCAACTGAGAACCCTTTCAATGGTTGGTTGATGATGATGGCATCATATGCCAGTGAAATAAAGTTGGAATGTGCCAGATCCACTGTATCAAGGTCATAATACCTTGGCAGACTTGCCAACATATAGTACGATTTAATGCCTAGCTCCTCATTATTCCCGGTTATATAGGCAATTCTTGGTCTTGTGGCATGGCTTAGGTTATTCAGGGCACTGGCAAATTTGTATTCTAATACAGCCTCTGCATAGCTAATTTTTTCAGCACCACTTTTGCCAGGTGGGTCTTCAACTAGTATCACTGGTATTTCCCTCCCATTATATTGTACAAGGGCATAAGGGAAAAATGGCTGGTTTGAATATTTGCCTTCTTCCGAATTTTCAAGATTCAAAAATCTAATTCCTTTCTGGTCAAGATTATGAACTATTAATTTCTTTTCTTCATCGGTTTTGCCCTCTAATGGGTCGGTGAATTTGAATACTATCTTATTTCCTGCAATTTCCTTGAATGAGCGCAGTCTTTCACGCACCGCTTCCTGTAATCTTTGCAACCCTGCTGGGAATTGGCCCTTGAGGTAAACCTCAATAACAGCAACCTCCTTCATGTTCTTCAACACAGTAGTTGTAGATTTAGAAAGGGTAAACCTGCTATCGCTGGTAAGGTCCAGCCCTGTATGGAAATACGAAGCCAATATATTGATGCATATCAATATTGCAGCCATCACTATCAATCTGATGGATGCCTGTTTTTGCCTTTGGTTTTTATCTGGTGCTTTTGCTGCCATATTTTAATGTGGTCCGGCAATTTTATATTTTCATTCCGGCAATCAGCCTCTTGGCGGAATAGTGTTAATTATTAATGTTTGTCCTTTTCCCTGGTTTATCTGGTTTGATTAAGTCGTGCGGCTATTCAGCGAAAAGCGCGTTAGCGACATGAACAAAACGATTACAGATAAGAAGTATACAACATCGCGAGAGTCAACAAGACCCCTGCTAATACTATTATAATGAAACTCCATACCTATCATGCTCAGGTAATAGTCTATACCTTCTGAGAATTTAGGTAGCTTACTCAACTGCTCAAAACCAGTATATAATAGGTAGCATGCTAGCAGTGAAATAAGGAAACCCACAACCTGATTAGAGGTAAGCGAGGAACAGAACACACCTACAGCTGCAAAAGTTGCTGCCAAAAAGAACAATCCTATATAGGAACCCATAATAGCTCCTGAATCAAGGTCTATATCTGGGAGGGATAAATTGTGAATGGTATAAACATAAACCAGGGTTGGTATTAGGGCAAATACAATCAATGCCAGGGTTGCAAAATACTTGCCAAGGATAATATCAAAATCAGAAAGCGGTTTTGTAGACAACCACTCAATAGTACCCGTCCTGAACTCATCAGCAAATGAACGCATAGCAACTGCCGGAACCAGTAGCAACAATAACCATGGTGCGATCTCGAAAAAACGCTCCATGGAGGCATAGCCATAATTGATGATGCTATACTCTGGTATAATCCATAAAAACAGTCCGCAGGCTACAAGGAACACCAGGAGTGCTACATAGCCTACTATGGAACTAAAAAACGAATTTATTTCTTTAATAAAGATACTGCGCATCAGACCATTATGTTCAGGGATGGCAAATATAATAAAACAGAGCCTGTTTGGGTATGCGCAAGGGAATAGTAAAAGTTAAAATTTGTGGGCTTAAAGTGAATTAACTTATGTTTTGGGCAACAAATGATGGGATAATGCAGGTTAGGCTCATTATCTTTTAGTTAATTTACAAATTACCCAATCGAGTCATTTAGGTTAAGTGCAATCAGCCGATTTTTAACCACAGGTTTATTTACATTTAACATACTACTCTATAAGTATTTACGTTTATTACCTGCACTGAAATTTGAATAAACGTTTTATAGGCTTAACTTCGCACTCCCAAAGATATAGGGGATAAATAACGCTTATAAATAAATGAGTTCAATAGTAGATAAACTTGAGGCAATTAGGGCAAGGTTCGACGACCTTGGCGTTGCTCTTACTAACCCCGAAATCGTTTCTGATAATAAACGGTTCTCGCAGATTAGTAAGGAGTACCGCAAATTGGAGAAAATTGTTGATGTCTATAAAGTTTACAGAAGCTGTTTAGATAGTATTGAGTTTGCCCATGAAGTTCTGGAAACAGAAAGTGATGAAGACTTGCGCGACATGGCAAAGGAGGATTTGGAGAAAATGGAAGCCAGTAAGGAGCCATTGGAGGTTGAATTGAGAAATCTTTTGATACCCAAAGACCCTCAGGACGAAAAGAATGCCATTGTGGAAATAAGGGCAGGTACTGGTGGTGATGAAGCAAGTATTTTTGCCGGCGACTTACTGAGAATGTATACACGCTATTGCGAAAGAAGAGGTTGGAAAGTGGCGCTTGTATCTGAAACCGAAGGTACTGTAGGTGGATTTAAAGAGGTGCAGCTTGAGGTGATTGGCGAAGATGTTTATGGTATCCTGAAATTTGAAAGTGGGGTTCACCGTGTGCAGAGGGTTCCGGCAACAGAGGCAAGCGGTAGGGTACATACTTCAGCAGCTACTGTTGCAGTAATGCCAGAGGCTGAGGAAATTGACTTTGAGCTGAAGGAAAGCGACCTGAAAATGGAAACTGCCCGAAGTGGTGGTGCTGGTGGACAGAATGTAAACAAGGTGGAAACCAAGGTTATACTTACCCACGTTCCTACAGGAACGGTTATTACCTGCCAAACCGAAAGGTCGCAGTTAGGTAACAGGGATAAGGCTACTTCTATGATGCGTACCCGCCTTTACGAAGAGCAGGTGCGTAAGCAGGAAGAAGAAATTAGCCGCAGGAGAAAAAGCCTGGTGAGTAGTGGAGACAGGAGTGCAAAAATAAGAACCTACAATTATCCGCAGGGAAGGGTAACCGACCATAGGATAAATATGACTGTTTATGCACTTGACGATTTTATGAATGGCAATATCCAGGAAATGTCTGATGCATTGCAGTTTGCTGAAAATGCAGAGAAGATGCAAGCTGGAGAAACGGTTATTTAGTAGAAAGTGATAAATATATTAATCTGCCAAAAGAACTACGATTTTCGCAGCCTGAAAATATTTTTTTGCAGGCAGTGCATATCTTAGTTTCGTTGGCGCCGTAGGTGCCAATGGCTTTGTAGTAAATGATGTTAATAGGTAAACA
>CAIWHI010000281.1 GCA_903912435.1 uncultured Bacteroidota bacterium
CTCCCAAACCTCTGGTGATACGCTTTTTCCAGCATCTCCCTATGCATAGGATGGGCAATGCCGGCCAACAATATGGCCCTTTGTTCCAGGTTCTTACCATAAAGGTTTACAATGCCATATTCGGTAGCTACATAGTGTATATGACCACGGGTAGTAACCACACCTGCACCTTCATTCAAATGGGGCACAATCCTTGATACACCCTTATTGGTAATAGAAGGAATAGCAATAATAGGTTTACCCCCTTCTGACAAAGCTGCACCTCGCATAAAATCCATCTGCCCACCAATGCCCGAAAATTGGTAGGTGCCAATACTATCACTACAAACCTGGCCTGTAATATCAATTTCAATAGCACTATTAATGGCTACTACCTTCGGGTTCTGCCTGATAACAGATACATCATTTACAAATGCCACATCCATGCAATGCACATATGGGTTATCATCCACAAAATCGTAAACCTTGCGGGTACCTAAAATAAATGTACTTACAATTTCACCGCACGCTATTTTTTTCAATGAATTATTCACTGCCCCACTTTCCACCAATGGCACTACCCCATCGCTAAACATTTCGGTATGTATACCCAGATTTTTGTGGTGTATCAAAGCACCAAGAATTGCATTAGGTATTGCACCAATTCCCATTTGCAGGGTCGACCCATCCTCCACCATTGCTGCAACCCTCTCACCAATTTTAATGGCTACATCATCTACCTTGGCAGAGTAATCTACCTCATACAATTCTGCCTCCTCCCATATCATGGCATCAAACTGGCTTACGTGCACTGTGCCATGACCCAATACCCTGGGCATTCTTGGGTTCACCTGGGCTATTATCTTTTTAGCATTCCTCACCGCACTAATGGCTATATCAGCCGAAGTACCTAGCGAGCAATATCCGTGCACATCAGGCGGTGAAACATGTATCATCGCCACATCCAGCGGCAGGTAGCCCTTACTAAACAATTGTGGAATCTCACTTAAGAATACTGGCACATAGCCCCCATATTCCGAATTTGCCCACCCCCTTACATTTTCAGATACAAACAGAGAGTTCCAATAAAAACTATTCAAAACTTCCGGGTGGTTCCAATCTATTTTACCATAGGTACTAATAGATACCAATTCAACATTATTTATCTGTCCTGCTCTTTTCAGCAGTGTATTAATCAACTTAAGTGGAGTAGCAGCACTACCATGCAAAAACACCCTGTTCCCACTTTCCACCAACATCACAGCTTCTTCCGCCGTCATATATACCAATTCCATGAACCCTTTTCCTTTTATTTAAAAATATTTGTGTTTGTATTTAGTTATTAGTAGATAGATACTTCACAGAAAGAAAATGGCTCGTTATATAAATCATTGATCAAACATGCATTCTATTTCCTCAATACCCTTATCGCCTATCTACCCTGCCTGCCGATAGGCAGGTTTCTACTATTCAAAATCTGTCTTTCTACTTTCTACTTACTACTTTATACTAACGAAACCGTTTCATGCAGCTTAGGAATATACACATCCCTAAAACCTTTTTTTATCAATCTATCCCTGAAAGGCACCTGTGATTCATAGTCACCATGCACAAGAAATAATTGTTTTACTTCTGCCGGGTCTTGACAAGATAGCCATTGGCACAAATCCCCATAATCACCATGGGCACTCAGGCTTGCTATTTCATCTATATCAGCCTTTACAACGAATGATTTACCAAAAATCTTCACCTCTTCAGGATTCTTCTTTAATCTGCCTCCAAGTGAGTTAGGCTCACAATATCCGGTAAAGAGTATGGTATTCCTTTTATCACCAATATTGTTGGCTATATGGTGCTTCACCCTACCCGCCTCTGCCATACCCGATGCGGATATAATGACACAAGGTGTAGCTATGTCATTCAATTTTATACTATCCTCTACCTTCTCTACATATTCCAATCCTTTGAAAGCAAAAACGTCTTCATCCCTTTTAAGCAATTGCTGCACAGTAACATTATACAAATCAGGGTATTTCTTCACCGTATTAGTCACTTTAATAGACAGCGGACTATCCACATAATAAGTAAGTGGCGGTAGCCTGTTTTCAAGCTCCAGCTTATTCAACATAAACAATACCTCCCGTGTCCTTCCCAGGCTGAATGCGGGAATAATCAGTTTACCCTTCTTTTTAAGGCAGGTATCTACTATAAATTTCAGCAATCTGTCGCTGGTGGCAATGGTATGCTCATGCAACCTGTCGCCATAGGTCGACTCCATTAATATATAATCCGCTTGAGGGAATGGTTGTGGTTTGCGTAGAATCATATCATTATATGCACCTACATCACCACTAAAGGTGAGCCTTATTTCCTTGCCATTCTCCTTTATTTTCAGGTTCACAGCAGCACTACCCAGTATATGCCCTACATCTGTAAACATTAGTTCTATACCCGGTGCCACTATATAATGCTCATTGTAAGGCACAGTATCAAACAATGGGAATACATTGAGTGCATCCTCTTCGGTATACAATGGCTCATAAGGTTCCTCACCACTTTTTAGTCGCTTCTTATTTACATACTTAAGGTCAGCCTCCTGTATATGTGCCGAATCAACCAGCAACAACTTGGCAAGGCTAGCAGTAGCCGGGGTGCAAATAATATGACCCTTATAGCCATCCTTCACCAGGCGGGGCAATAAACCTGTATGGTCTATATGAGCATGACTAATAATTACATAATCAATCTCCTTTGGGTCAAAACCCCAATCACTATTAAGTGTTGTGGTATCCTTTCCCATACCTTGAAACATTCCGCAATCCAGCAATATCTTTTTACCGGTATTTATATGAATGATGTGCTTAGACCCGGTAACTGTTCGGGCTGCCCCATGAAATAATATTTTCATTAATGTAAATTATGATTTATCAAAAATACAACAATCCTTAACCACTGTCACATTAATTAATCGTGGTCAAAATTAGGCCGAATAGTTTTTTTGTGGGTGACAAAAATTACAAAATATAATGACCCATGTCATTCATATACGTTCCCCTATACCTTAACTTTACCAAAAATGTTATTATGAAAAAGGTTCTGCTTGCTTTTGATGGCCAACATTTCTCCACATCTGCATTTGAGTTTGTAAAACAAATGAATAACAGTCAACCTATCATGTTGATCGGGCTGTTTTTACCTTCTATCGATTTTGTAGAACTCCTTTATTCATTTGGTGCCGTGCCTGCCGGGCCTATGTATGTTAGCAGGGTACATGAGGTAGACCACGAGGTTTTAGAAAAAAACATCGCCCACTTCAAGGAATTGTGCATAGAAAATAACATTCGGTTCTCTGTTCATAAGGACTTCGACCAGCATATAGTAACAAAGGTTAAGGAAGAAACCCGCTTTGCCGACCTTTTAGTTTTAAGTAGCACTACATTCTATTCCAACCTCGGCACTGAAACCCAGGAAGACTATATTACCAATGTGCTACACAAAGCAGAGTGCCCTGTAGTGCTGATACCTGGTGAATATAATGCACCCAAAAACATCATCCTGGCCTATGATGGCAGCGAACAATCGGTATATGCTATCAAACAATTTGCCTACCTATTTCCCGAATTCCGTTCCACCCATGCCTTATTGGTTTACTTTAACACTACCGAAAAAGGTGTTCCGGATCATAGGTATATAGAAGAACTGGCAGCACTATATTTTGAGCACTTCTCCATATTCAAATTGAAAATTGGCCCTAAAAAAGACCTGGAGCAGTGGATACACGACTATGGTAATACCCTGCTGGTTGCTGGTGCATATGGCAGGTCAGCATTCTCAGAGATGTTTAAGAAAAGCTTTATCAGTGAAGTTATCCACGACCATGAGATACCACTATTCGTAGCTCATAAATAGAAATGATGAAGAAAATAGGCCTGGTATTATCTGGTGGGGGAACAAGGGGTGGTGCCCATTTGGGAGTACTCAAGGCAATTGATGAACTGGGAGTGAAAATTTCGGTAATTTCAGGGGTAAGTGCGGGTGCCATAATAGGTAGCCTCTACGCAGCCGGTTACAATCCTGATGCTATTTTCGAGGAATTTAAAGACCAGTCTTATTTCGGTATATCCAATATCTCCTGGCAAAAAAGCGGCTTATTCACTATGAATAGCCTAAGAAAATCACTGGAAAGCCTTATAAACAAAGATGATTTCAGTGAGTTGAAATTACCCATGTTTATCAATACTACAGATATACTTACTGGCAGGGAAGTTATCTTTTCAAACGGCCCTTTGTTCGATGCAATAATAGCGTCTGCATCAGTTCCAGTAATTTTCGAACCCATATTTATTGGCAAG
>CAIWHI010000282.1 GCA_903912435.1 uncultured Bacteroidota bacterium
AGCCATAATTCAACCCGATGTCAACAATTAAGGAACAGCTTTATATTCTTTGCGTGACCTATGTGAAAAACAAGGAAATAGAAATGAAGAAGGCAATAGCTGAAGCCCAGGAAGCCGCAAATGAAGAAACTAAAAGTAGTGCCGGTGATAAATTTGAAACCGGTAGGGAGGTAATGCAACAGGAAATTGACCTAAATCTCATTCGTCTGAATGAATTAGATAAAATGAGGCAAACTTTGGAGAAGATATTACCCAGCCAAAAAAGCTCATCTGTAGCACCAGGGTCAGTGGTTCGCACCAATAATGGCAATTACTACATATCCATTAGCGCGGGTCAACTAAAGGTAGATGGCCTTACCTATTATGCTATTTCAGCAGCATCACCAATTGGTTCAAAACTTGCGGGCTGCAAAGCCGGTGATCAGTTTGAAATGAATGGGAAGAAGTTTGTGATTGAAGGGGTTATTTAAGTAAGATTGTCTTTTGAGAATCAATTTCTTTTTGCAAACACTTAGGGCAAAGACATTGAGCATCAGCTATAACTGGCATAACCGGAGGTAAATCGAAGCACCAGCACCCTGATGGGTTGCAGGTGAATGAATCCCCACATACAGGGCAGATTGTGCTATGGGTATAATTGTTATTCATATTTAAGATATAAAATCTTATTTCCCCATTTTAGCTTAATTCCCTTGCCCCCTCGGCACACCCCTACCCTTTTCCACCCTACACTATCTGTCTTCTTGCCTATTATATCCATTTTTTCGGCCATTGTGGTGAGGTATTTTGGGCCCCAGTTGGCACAATAGATTTTTTGGGTATGTTTCTTATATTTGAGGGTATAGTAAATCTGGGGCAGGTCAGGTATCTGGTTTTCGTAGAGGTCCCGGCAGGTATCAATGCGGTATTTCACAAACTCATCAAGCAGTTTATTAGCTACCTGTTTATTAATAAAGTTTAGGTAAACACCGGTATCATCTATAAACCGGTACCCCGTAAATATTAAAGTACCACTCCTGTGAATTTCAATAGCATAATCGGGACAGCGGCCAAAACAGGTCCCCCTGTGCATATTAATTGATACCAGTTCATCTAAACTCTTCTGCTTCTTTACTTTTTTTGCCATTGACGGAGAAACAATAATCATAGTAAGAACCACTAGCAAAACATTTTTCATACCACCTATTTATAGGTTGCAAGTTATATAATTTGCTTCAAACTGATTCTATTTCAAAGTACTACCTACCTCGCCCAATCTTATAATTGTGTTAATAGCGAAGTTAGTTATCACATTTTTTGTTACTTAGGCGTTCCATTGGATTGAGAAACAATTATGCTCCAAATAAAAGACTATAAAAAACAATTTGCTAATCACCTGATAGTGGGTATTCCCTCTCTTGAATTGCCACACAATATCTATTGGCTCAAAGGTGAAAATGGCAGTGGCAAAACCACCCTTATCAAGTCAATAGCCGGGCTTATTCCTTTTGAAGGCAGCATAAAGGTGAATGGGGCTGATATACACCAAAACAGGATGGAGTACCGCCGCATAGTAAATTACGCCGAGGCAGAACCACTCTACCCCGGCTTCCTGACTGGTAATGACCTGATTAGCTTCTATGCCAAAACAAAGCACGCATCAGATACACAAGTAGACAAAATAATGGCTGGCACAGGTATAGAAAAATATGCCTGCAGCAAAATAGGCAGCTATAGTAGCGGTATGGCTAAAAAGCTATCCTTATCATTAGGTTTCCTGGGCAATCCTAAATTAATCTTACTAGACGAACCGTTGATAACTCTTGATGTAGAATCGGTAGCCATATTGCAAAAGCTGATAGAGGAATACTATAATCAGGGTGTTTCCTTTCTTATTACCTCTCATCAGGAAATTCACTTCCCTACCCTTTCGCCTTCCCGATTAATGGTAAAAGACAAAACCATTTCTATTATATGATTGGGATACTGAATAAGGTAATAACGGGCAGGTTTTACAAGGTAAATGCAGGCTTTTTCCTGTTGCTTATCATGTTGTTTTTTGGTATCATACCCGGTAAGCAGGCTATAGATTTGCAATATGCCATCATGCAGGCTATTACCGGGTCATATGCATTCCTTGGTGTGGCAATACTGGTTTGGTTAGCTTATAATATTAAGTGCATTTCCTTTTTCATCAAAGAAATACACATGCCTGAATACAGCTTTTTGGTTAACCTACAGGCATTAGACAATAAAAAGCAATTCTACGTATTATTAGAGTGTCAGGTGGGTTTGTACATACCAAGTTTGGCCTATGGCATTTTTACTGCAATGGTTGGTTTCAAAAACCACTTTTTTCCTCAGGCTGTTTTAGTAATTCTATTTCAGGTATTAATGGTGTTGGTAGGCACATTGACATATGCAAATAGTATCAATTCTACCTATAAAAAACCATTTATTAACCTTCCCTCATTCAATCTATTCTCCAAAAAAAGCTACCCATTTTACCTATTACATTATTCATTGCAAAACAAAAAGGGAACTTTTATTGGGATAAAATTTTTCTCTCTTTTACTATTACAGGCAATGGTAGCCGCCAATGCAGATAAACTAAGTAAGGAGGCCATATGTGTATTGATTATGTTCCTAATATCTGCCCATTCCTTGCTACCCGTCTCCTATGTCAGTTTTATGGAGTACGAATTAGGCTTTTTGCGCAATATGCCCATCCCTACCCTCAAAAGATTTTCGGCATTTGTGCTCACTTATGCCCTTATTTTCCTACCCGAATTATTATTCCTCATTTGGAATGCACACCAGGTTTTACCTCTGCAAATAATCCTGTCTTTATATGCCCTGGCTATTACCCAGATGTGCCTGTATACCTCCCTGCTTTACCTTAAGGGGATGAAATCTGAACGGTATACTTTTATTGTTTTTGGCCTATTCTTTTTGTCTCTGTTGTTATTGGCATCCACTAATTTGTGGGCACTTGCCGCAATTGAGGCTATCGTATCTACAGTTTTATATTTATACCTTTATAACCAATTTGAACTACCCGGCGAAAAGAAGGAATAACTACTACCAGAAAACATATTTAATTTATCACGTACCTAACAACTGAATTGCCTGAAAACAATTCAGATTACACCACTTACATTAATATTTCCCTAAACTTAGCTATTTTATTCACTTTCAGGTCGTTAAGACTAGGCTAATCCTGCTTCTTCTTTGAGAAAAATAATTACTTTAGCCGCCTAAATCATGGATATGAACTTAGCAATCATTGGAACGGGCTATGTAGGATTAGTTACCGGAACTTGCTTCGCAGAAACTGGAAATAATGTAATGTGTATTGATATTGATGAAAAGAAAATCAATAATTTAAGACAAGGTAAATCCCCTATTTACGAACCCGGTCTTGATGTGCTTCTGGAAAGAAATATCAAGGAAAAAAGAATCACTTTTACTACTGATTTGGCTGATGGAATTAAGGATGCCCGTGTAATTTTCCTGGCACTACCTACCCCTCCCGGCAAAGATGGTTCGGCTGATTTGCAATATGTATTGGATGTAGCCGCTTCACTAAGCAAAATTATTACCCGCTATACTGTAATAGTTAACAAGAGTACCGTACCTGTAGGTACTGCCGAAAAAGTGCATGCCGTATTGGCTGCTCACTTAAGCACCGACCTTTTTGATGTTGTTTCCAACCCTGAATTTTTAAGGGAAGGTGTGGCTGTTGATGACTTCCTGAAGCCCGACCGAGTGGTTATTGGTACATCATCAGATAAGGCGCGCAAGGTAATGGACGAACTCTACCAGCCATTTGTAAGGCAGGGCAACCCTATCTACTTTATGGATGAGAGAAGCTCTGAAATGACCAAATATGCAGCTAACTCATATCTGGCAATGCGTATTTCGTTCATGAATGAGATGGCTAACCTGTGCGAAAAAACCGGTGCCAATGTAGACTGGGTGCGCATAGGTATGGGCAGTGATAGCCGTATAGGCAAGCGCTTCCTATTCCCTGGCATAGGTTATGGTGGTAGCTGTTTCCCTAAGGATGTAAAAGCCCTGGCATTTACAGCTTTGGAGCAGGATTATGATTTCAGCCTGGTAAAAACTGTGATGGATGTAAATGACCGTCAGAAATTGGTTTTGGGTCGCAAAGTGCGCAACTATTTCGGTAGCGATTTGACAGGCTATACCTTTGCTATTTGGGGTCTGG
>CAIWHI010000283.1 GCA_903912435.1 uncultured Bacteroidota bacterium
TCAAAAAATACTGGGCAAAACCGCCGAAATGGCCCACCCTTCCAACGACCACCTGCTACCTCTTTTCTATATCCTGGGCTTACAGCAAAAGAACGATAAGATTAGTTTTTTCAACGATAAGATGGATATGGGCTCTATATCTATGAGGTCTATAATGTTAAATTCGTAGATTAAAAGATACATTTAAAAATGTTCACTAGTCCAAGCTTTATGCTTGGACTAGTTTCCGGTAAGCATATCACTTGCGGAACAAAACACATATAAAAATCGGTTGGGCGTTAGTCTTCAGACTACGTCTAGGTGGCCGTCAGTCTCCTGACTGACGAATATACAGCCTATTATAAAAAATAAATGTATTCTTCCAACAGGTTTTGTATCTTTCCCCATCATAATACAAAACCAAAATTTAAAATCTATATGGAATTAAAGCATAAATCAACCCAAAGCATTGAAGAGTTAAAAAAGCAACGGAAATCTAAGCTTAAGGAAATGATTGAAAAGAAACATTCTGTTTCCGGGCTTAATAAGTTGGCATTGTGGATTACCAACCATGTGGGCAGCATGGGCTTTTTTGTAATTATTTTCATTTGGACGGCATGTTGGCTTACCTGGAATATTTGTGCACCACAGGCAATGAGGTTCGATCCTTATCCTGCTTTTGTACTTTGGTTGTTTATGTCAAACATGATTCAGCTATTCCTAATGCCACTCATTATGATTGGCCAGAACCTACAATCATCACATGCTGATGCCAGGGCCGAAGCTGATTTCGAAATCAACAAACAAGCCGAGAGGGAGATAGAAACCATATTACAACACCTCGAAAACCAGAATGCCCTGATACTTAGAATTCTGGAAAGGGTAGAAAATAATGAGCAAAAGAAGGTTTGATTTGGGGTAATACCGCTTTATTAGCATTCATATAGCGGCTTTAGCCTACCTTTACCACATGTCTTTATATACCAGCAGGGGCTCAATAACCATCACCTGCCACAAGCGGATAGCTCCCTACCTTGAACAGGAGGTTAAAGCACTGGGTTTTACTATCGATGAGGCTTTTGTAACTGGGGTCCGCCTTACCGGCACTATCAATGATTGTATAGTACTGAATCTGAACCTTCGCTGTGCCAGCCAGGTATTGTACAGCATCAGGAAGTTTGAGGCAAATAATGCTGATGACGTATATAAAGCCCTCCGCAACTTTGCATGGGAAACAATTTTGCCCGACCCGGGTTATTTTTCTATTACCAGCAATGTGATGAACGATACCATCAATAACAGCATGTTTGCCAACCTGCGTGTAAAAGATGCTATTGTAGACAGGATACGTGAAAAAAGGGGCACACGCCCATCCACAGGCTCAGACCTTACAGGGGCGGTAATACACCTTTTCTGGAAAAACGACCAGGCAGAAGTATTTATTGATACTACCGGCGACTCGCTGGCCCGCCATGGATACCGCAAGATACCAGGGCAGGCACCTATGCTTGAGGCGCTTGCCGCCGCCACTATTATGGCCACCTGTTGGGACCACAAATCACCATTTGTAAACCCCATGTGTGGCTCCGGAACGGTAGCTATAGAGGCAGCATTGATTGCAACCAATACCCGCCCGGGATTATTCAGGCTCAACTATGCATTTATGCACCTGGCGGGCTACGACGATACTTACTATCTGGAACAGATGGAAGAGCTGGATAAAAAGATAATTGATGTACCCGGACTAAAGATTATTGCCACCGACTATAGCGAACTAGCCATAGCCAATTCGCGCAAAAACGCACTTGCGGCTGGTGTCCTGAAATTGATTGACTTTAAGGTATGCGACTTTGAAGAAACCGAAGTGCCCGAAAGCAGCACTGGCATCATGTTTATGAATCCTGAATATGGCGAGCGCCTGGGTGAGGAGTCTAAATTAAGGGAAGTTTACAGCCGTATAGGCGATTTTATGAAGAAAAAATGTGGTGGTTATTATGGTTACATCTTTACCGGAAATATGGAGCTAGCCAAAACCATAGGCTTAAAAGCCAGGCGAAGGGTGGAGTTTTATACCAGTACTATAGATTGCCGCATGATGGAGTATGAACTTTATGATGGCAGCCGCCGCACTATGAGGCATAAGGAGGCGGAGTAAGTGTAATGTGATTTAATCCTTTCTTTTTAATAGCGGCAATCCCAATGCTTTAGCCAATGCACATGCAAGTCCATCACCATCTTTGCTAAATGGCCATACAAAAAGGCTGGCAATAGGGTGGTCGGCTCTGATGTGGGCAATGGCATCGAGGCAGACACGTTTGGCAAGTCCCTTACCACGGTACTCGGGTAATGAGGTAGCTGAGCAGAGGTAGAGGGCATCGTATTTTACACCTATCGGGGTCAAGTCGAGCAATTCCTGCTCACTAATTTCCTTACTTACAAAACGCTTCATAAGGCCGGTAGTGGTGGGGATGAGTAATAACCACATCACCGGGCCATCACCATAGTCTACCTCATTGAGTGTGTATTCGTGTATCAGTTCTAGTTTTTCACGGTCATCAGGAGTTACACTAATTTGCCCGGGGTCGTTTTTGGTATCAAAAACCTCATTTACCAGGTCTATCATTCTTTCAAAATTGGTCTTTGCCATGTGACAAAAGTAGTGGGTTTGTAGGTGTGAAGCATTTTTTTGTCAGAACCACTCATTGAAGCTGATTAATTTTATTAAGCAGGACGAGGCGGAAACAGGTCTACGGAGGAGCAACCACCGAATTAACAATCCGGTTCGATGATTGAATATATTGACATAACATACTTGCAAGCCAAACTCATGCTTGTTTTTTCGTGAAGCTGACAACGATTAGGAGCTTTAATTAGCCTAAAAGTCTTTAAAGTCCTAATTTTGCCAACTCGATTGTGTGCTCATGAAGAAGTCCATTGCCACTCTGGTCTTATTGTTTTTATTAATAGTGTGTTTTGCTTTTAATAGGCAGATGAAAGCGAGTATTCAATATTCTTTCTCGGGAGAACCAAAAACTAAGGCTCAGCTAGGTGAGGTATTATTTTTCGAGAAAATATTGTCCTCTGATAGTAGTAGGAGTTGCGCCTCATGTCATATACCTGAATATGGGTTTGCTGATACTATTGCCTTTAGTAAGGGTATAATGAACAGAACCGGTAGCCGCAATGCACCTACATGTGCCAACATGACCGACCGCCCCTACCTATTTTATGATGGCAGGGCTGCAACCCTTGAGGAACAGGTGAAATTCCCGATTGAGAATGAAGTAGAGATGAACCTGCCTTTACCCGTTGCAGTAAAAAGGTTGCGTCAAAACAAAGAATATATAGCCTGGTTCCAATCCATCTACAAGGAACAACCAAATGAAAACAACCTCAAATCAGCCATTGCCTCCTACGAAAGAACCCTTGAAACATCAAAAACCACCTACGATAGGTATATGGCAAACGATGATTCCACCATGATGGGCGAATCGGCAATGCGGGGCAGGACTTTATTTTTGGAGAAGGCCAGGTGCTTTGAGTGCCACTTCACCCCCGATTTTACTGGTGATGAATTCAGGAATGTGGGCTTGTTTGATGGCGGGAAATTGAATGACTCCGGCAGGTACCTGATTTCCAAAAACAAAGCCGATATTGGTAAGTTTAAAGTACCGGGTTTGAGGAATGTAGCTGTTACAGCCCCCTATATGCATAATGGAATGTTCAAGACCCTGAAAGAAGTAATAGAATATTACAATGACCCACTGAAGGTAGTACCCCATCCGGTAAATACAGATTCGGTTTTAATAGCTCCATTAAACCTGACTACGCAAGATAAACTAGATCTTGAAGCCTTTTTGAATACCCTTACCGATGACCGGTTTAAGAAAAGGCAATAAATTGGTTGAACCAATTACCGGGATGCGACTGCCTTTATCGTGTTATATAATTTTAATATGGAAAAAATGACGACAATTAGGTTTTGGATTTTATATTAACCTTAGTTTTGCGTCACGTAATGGGTCAATAATTGTCTCCTTCATCACAAATAACAGACTATGCATTTAATCAGAAGAAACCGCATACTTCGCCAGTCACCGGCAATTCGGGCTATGGTAGCCGAAACTATCTTAAGGCCGGCAGATTTTATTGCGCCACTTTTTATTACCGAAGGTAGCGGGATAAGGGAAGAAATTTCATCAATGCAGGGATATTACCGCATGAGTATTGATAATACCTTAAATGAAGTGAAAGAGCTGTGGGGCTTGGGTATCAAAAGTGTATTGCTGTTCATCAAGTGCAAAGACGAACTGAAAGACAATAAGGGCACTGAAGCATTAAATCCCAACGGGTTGATGCAAAGGAGCATACGGGCCATTAAAAGTGCTTGCCCTGGTATGATTGTAATGACCGATGTGGCTTTAGACCCATTTAGCATCTATGGCCATGATGGTATAGTAGAAGATAATGAAATAGTGAATGACCCTACTGTGGAAGTATTGGCACAAATGAGTGTGAGCCATGCACAGGCAGGTGCCGATATAGTAGCCCCCAGCGATATGATGGATGGCCGCATACTAGCTATAAGGGAAGCTCTTGAGCAAAACGGCATGACCAGTACGGGTATTATGGCCTATAGTGCCAAGTATGCAAGTTGCTTTTATGGCCCATTCAGAGATGCACTGGATAGTGCACCGGGATTTGGTGATAAGAAAACCTACCAAATGGACTATGCCAA
>CAIWHI010000284.1 GCA_903912435.1 uncultured Bacteroidota bacterium
GTTTGTGATGCAGATAATTGGGGACTGGTAATGGTAAATCCACTCTCATTAACAACCAGCTCAAAAGGTACTGCCGGTGCAAGGGTGATGAGGCTTTTCAGGTTATTATCCAATACTGGTTGCGAGGTGCTTACGGTTATTACCCCATCATTGCCATTATGTTGTGCAGAAACACCAGTTATAGTAAGATTATACCTTGATGGTATGGAGGTAGTGAAAGTAGTGTCTTTGTCTGATGCATATTTGGTACCTGCAATAGGTATACCCTTGGCCAAATCAATCTTAAGCGGGGTTTCGGCATCCTTATCATTCAATGGCATGAACTGTAGGGAAAGCACCTTGCCATTTCCTGTATTGGTTTCACTTACATTCACGGGCTGGCCACCACTACTTAGTTTCAGGCGGGCAGCAGCCTCGGCCAGATTCACCTCATAGTTGAAACCCATATCCATCTGCACCATAATATTGCTCACGTTTTTACCCCTTGTCCAGGAGATATGGGTGGCAGTAACCCTTAGTGGTGCAGTGTGAAAATGCAGAGCCTCGCCATCCACACTATATTTCTTTTTGCTGTGTTTCACCAGCAGTTTGGTGGGTTTGGCGGTATATTCCATGCCGGGCAAAAAACCTTCGGCAGGGGAGAAAACCAGCTCATGTGCACTGTTCCACTTGAAAAGCCCTTTTACCTTTGGGCTGAATTCGATATAGGCAGTACTATCCCAAACATTCAGCAAGCTATCCGGAACCAGCTCCTTATTGAGGGTGAATTCCAGGTTTTGCTGCTGTTCTATTTCGCCGTTAAAATTGGTTGATGTAACCTGAACATCGTTTTTACCGTTGCAGGAAAATAAAAAAAGGCACCCTATCAAGATGATGGCATGCCGGAGGTTGGATTTCATAATTATGTGAATGTGCAATAAAATTAACGTACAAATTCAGTTTTATTGCACAAAAAGTAAAAAATATTTTTTTAATAATTTTATTCAATTTTCCCACATTTGGCATAGGTATTGTGGCCTGCCTGAATTTGAAAATCCATCCCAGAATTAATAGGCGTTGGGGTTAGTGTTGTAATAACCGACGAAATTCAAATGTGGTGTTCGGCATAGGTTCTACCTACGTCGCAGTGGCAGCCAATCTCCTGATTGCGTGATGGAAAAAAATTACCTTATGATGATTGTAGCATAAATAATGCTGAGCACACCTGTCAGCACCGCTTTCCGCGGTCAGACAGGTGTGCGTATGATGGGTAGTAATGTATTACCTCTCTGAACCGCCTGAGCCATCTGACCGCGGAAGGCGGTACTGATGGCTTGGGCTTTATTTTGGAATTGCCGTTTGGTGTTTACTCTTATCACCCCTTCACTACCTTCACCTTCAGATACCTCGCTATTGCCAGCACCTTGGACTGCATCAAATCAAAATCTGAAATCTTAGCCCCTTTGAAATTGCCAGTTGCGGGTCTAAGCCCTTTCAACACACTACCATACCTATCCAAACATACCTGCATACTAAATTCAGATTCGGCAACTTGGCGGGCTGACTGTTGCCTAATTTTCACAGGTTCATTAGCAATCTGCTTTATTTTCTCAACTGCATCTGCAACATCACCAATGGTATAAACCCCAAAACAATCCTTAGCCAATGGGTGCAGTTCATAATCTTCTATACCACTCACCCTGGTGCCTACAAATCCGCATCCCGATGCCAGTGCCTCCATCATTACCAGTGGCATCCCTTCAGAATTAGAGGTGAGCAATAGTATATCCGATTCATTCAGCAATGGTTGGATCTCGTTGCGAGCCAGCCACCCCCTGAAGGTGATATGTTCACCAATGCCTGCCTTATTAAAACTCTGCTGCATTTCCTCACCCGACTCTTTGCCATTACCCACAATTTCCAAATGAAAAAGCAGACCCTGTTGATGCAATTGGCTACAGATTCCAACAAGGTCGGTAGCACGTTTCACCTTATCTTCTATACGGCCTATAAAAATCAGATTAATATATTTATCGCTCCTAAACTCGGGTGCGAATTGCGGCATATTGATACCGCAAGGAATCACTTTTATTATTTCCTCCCTCACCTGCGGGCAACGTTCCATCAGGTTTTTCCTGATCCTATCTGATACGCAGATACAGGCACTCAGGTGGGCGGCATGTTGCCTTGCATTGGCAAAATAGATATCATCATTACCATGTATCACACCTACCATAGGGTACTTATCAGCCAGATACCCAGCTGCGTCCCATACCCCGGCATCGTCCGACAGGACGATAGGTGTACCCTCGGGAACATGTTTTTTTATGAGGTCAATATAGATTTTGCTCCTATACCCCTGAGTGCCAAACTCATAAAGGTGGTCGGTACGGGTGCTGATAATTTTGAAATTGGCAGGATGCGTATTCACAAGGCTGAGCATGGTCTCTCTGCCCTTTCCCGAATAGAAGGGTACTACCGGCTCAACGGTAATAAAGTATACCTCATCCCCATTTTGAGCAGCTGCAAGAGCCGCATCAGCCATCCAGCGGGTAACCCCACCCCTATGGTAAGGGTGGCACATAAAAGCTATTCGTCTATTATCAGGCACGGCACAAAAATAGTACAGATTTATGAGTGGTGCGAAGAGAAGGATGGAATTGGGATTTTCTTAATGATAGGGTAATTTGCCGCCCAAAATGCCCCATTGCCCCAATAATGGGAAAATTCCCATTGGGGCAATAATTTCATCAAACCATTGATTATCAATATTTTGTGTAAAAATGTAATGCCCCATTATTGCCCCAAAGTGGGGGTTGTGGGAAATTTTGGAATTTTTAATGTGAGGTCGTATCTACTAAACTCGATGGATGTTGGTGAAAACTCCTTTATCCATCGAGTTTAGTAGATAATAAAGAATGATTCGATATGCTTATTTTCTAAACCAAAGGATTTTTGTTGAAAACACCAATTAAAACGAATAAACCAGAGTTTAGCTTTTACCTCCAAACCCGGGTACCAAAGGATTGTGTCACACACTATTTATAGCTGATTGACCAAAGATTATTTTGTCCTAAAGTTGCAGTTATATCATCACCATTAGGATCAAATTCTGCTGTCATACTAACAATTTGTGGCAGGATCTCACCCATTTGTATTTGGGTTGCAGCCGCTATCCAGTATTGAGGCTTTGGTGTGTAAGCCTGCATTGTGTATGCTAAAGCCTGTTGAACAAATGTTCCATAACCTGACATCCCGATTCCCGTTGCGAAAATACTGTTAGGTATAGATGAATCTTCAGAGATAATCAAGCTACCAGATTGCGGGCCGGGGGCGGCCTGACTCAACGATGGTGTATTGTTCAACATACTGAATGTTGTGTAGTTGTTAACACTAGGATCACATGGTATTTGACCGCCCGCTGAAAAAGTAACACCAGGAGCTACTGTACCAGTGATGCCCCATACAAAGCAATAATTAATATTCCAGGTAAACGTGATACTGGAGCCTCCTGTGCCTATCATATACGGAGATGCAAACCATGCTGTCGAGAAAACCTGGCTTGGTTGATTAGGCATAGTTTGATACACATAGAATATCCATGGTACTGAAGACTGGTTGATGCATTTGATACTGTAACTTTGACCAGTGGCAGCAGCGTCAGCCAATGCTCTCCTGGATCCAATATTTGTGAAATCCATTGTAAGGTGATTCATAATTATTGTTTTTAAATTTCTTACTCGTTTAAGGCTTTTCAGATTCCGCCTCCCGCTTTAAGTCCCTGCTCGGTCAGGTTTGTTTGTCTTTGTTCAGCTTTTCCAATTGTCTTCAGAAGTAAACTTGTTGAATTTATTAATACCCACTTTATACAAATCATCTGTTTTTTCTGGTATATCGCCATTGCTTATGGCCAAGCCATGGAATAATAAACGCCGTCTATTTCTGATGTTGAGTTTCGAAATTAATAAGTGATACAATCATCTACTCCAATATAAAATTTGCGGTTTCCGCCTTCACAACTGACTGTTTAAATGTCTAATAGCTCAAATTCTGATATAAATATAGTGGTAGATGAAGACTTTACATAGTTCTATGAAAAATATTTATTATATTAATGTTAAATAATGCGCACATGCAAAAATAGTTTTGACTATTATTATATTAATGTGTTTGTAAAAGGGTGTGGAATTGGTTTTTCTTAATGACAGTGTAATTCATTGCCCAAAATGCCCCATTATTGCCCCAAAGTGGTGGAATGGGAAATTTTGGAATTTTTAGTGTCAGAATATGATGTTGTTCCTGTTCCGGAGGGACATCTGGAACTGCGAATAAAACTCCTTCTTAGAAGGCCTTTAGCGTTCCCAAGCCCAATAAATGCACCCAAGCCCTAAAAAATAATGTTATCCAGATGTTCCGCCAGGGACATCTGGTACAACTCTCGTTTTTAAATTTTCGTAAAACATTTTTGTGGACTTTGGGAATGCTACTAGGCTAAGTGAAGAGGAATGCCTCCAAGAAAAAAGGGCTCTATTAGCCGTACCTGATGTCCCTGTGAAACATCAGGTACAACCCTTACACTGGCAATCACACCTCAAATCAAAAAAAACAATCCTACCATATTACCTCTTACTCCCAAATTTTCTACTTTGTGAAATAAATACCAAAATTGAGCAACGACAATAGTAAACTGGAAAGGGGCTTATCCATCTGGCAAGCCACGGCTATCAATATGATTGATATGGTGGGCATAGGGCCATTTGTCACCATACCGCTTATTGTTGGTATGATGAAGGGACCGGCTAGTATCTATGCATGGTTGCTGGGTGCGCTGCTTGCCTATATGGATGGTATGGTTTGGGCCGAACTGGGTGCCAAATGGCCTGAAGCCGGCGGTAGCTATGTGTTTCTCAATAAGTTGTATAGCCATCTCAAGATTGGCCGACTAATGTCCTTTCTCTTTATCTGGCAAACAACCATACAGGCACCATTGGTAATAGCAAGCGGGGCCATAGGCTTTGCCCAGTACTTTTCTTACCTGGTACCGGTAACAGACATACAACAAAAAATGGTGAGTGGTGGCCTGGTGATTTTGTTGGTTGCATTACTGTACCGCAATATCAAGAGTATAGGTAAGATATCGGTGGTGCTTTGGATAATTACGGGTGGGACAATTTTGTGGCTCATTTTTTCAGGCTTACCCCAATTCCATTTGGCACAGGCTGTGAACTGGCATATTAGCGGGTTTGATACCAGTGCATTGCTTTTTGTGGCGCTTGGCAATTCTACCATCAAGGCTACTTATTCCTACCTGGGTTTTTACAATGTTTGCCATCTGGGTGCAGAAATCAGGAATCCTGCAAAGAGCATTCCCCGCAGCATACTCATATCTATCACCGGTATAGCAGTACTGTATCTGGCTATGCAGACGGTAATACTTGGGGTATTACCAGCATCGCTTGTGGGTAATACAAAGTATATAGCAAGTATCTATTTTGAGCATGTTTACAATAGCCATACTGTA
>CAIWHI010000285.1 GCA_903912435.1 uncultured Bacteroidota bacterium
AATTAAAACGTGTAACGAATGGGAATTGTTGAAAAAAAGAAGGTTAAAGAAACCTCTAAGGATACGTCTCTACAGGAGTTAGTTGTTGTCCCGACAAGGATGAAAAAGAACTTAGACCTATGGAAGGTTCTCGAAGAGTATGGTGTATTTGAGACAGGTGTCGTCTTGAGACAGGCGAATTCTAGTGAAATTTCAAAAAAGGATTTTGAGGCACGGATAGTTGAATTTGAGAATAAAAATAAAAATAGCAAAAAAGCCAAGGTTGACTCTGATACACTGACAATATATGAGATTAGTTTCCTGGACAGAATGCTTTCGGGTGAATTCAATAATGTCACTGAGAATTTTTTTGAGTTAAAAACAGACAAAGACCTGTTTAACAAATACTTCAAGATGTCCAAAGATCAGCAGGAAAAAAAACACAAAGAATATATAGGGAAAATGAAAACCCTATATGCGGATTAGACCTTTAGATAGGCCATATTCTCGATATGCATTCATGTGTTGAGTATTGATTGCCAAGTCAAGTTCACCATACCAGGAATCGCCTCTGTATTTCCAATATGCCGTGCCTTCCTTCGTTTTCACCAAATCGTAAATTATTGCACAGTGAAGGAGCAGGTCTTCACTCATCTTTAAATTGAATTTCGAAATATCGTCAGGTCGATGCATCAGAAATCCATATTTGCCCCATACAATGTAACCATCCCAATCACTGTACTCTTTTATGTTACCATAGGCCCAAAGCCTTATACGTTTGAATCCTAATGCTGTTGCTGCATTTACCTGACTTATCAATCTGCGAAACCCCACATTGGGGCTTTTTGATGATGGTTCTTTCCTGAAAATCTCAATAAAAAGTTCGTCTGGCGATCTCACCAATACAGCCAACTCTTTAATATCTGGGGTATCATTTATTTGCAAGATGGGCTCGCGATTGGAATTTAATTTGATTTTGCATTTCAATTTGCCAGCATCCAAAAGTTCTAAAAAAGTATTTTGGTTGTATATGCCAAAAATCCCTGAAAGTGAGAGCAAATCAACAAGTTCATAACCCGTTTGCTTTTTACAATCACCAAGTTTAATCGCTGTCATGTGTTATTTTGCTCAAATTTAGTCATTTTCAGGGAAAATATATTTATTCAACAAAAGTTTGCATTATGTATGTTTGTACTTTTCCCAAGGTGGTCACTTACCATTTAAAGATAAACACAATCATCTTGACGACTTAAATGCCAATATCCACTAAGTATGGCGTAAGATGCCATCCCTTCATCGTCGCTGTTTGGTAGTAGTGAAACAAAGTAATTATTTATTTTTCTGTCAAAAATTCACCTCAATGGAGTGTTCCAGTATTTTGATTTAAAACAGTATAGAATGTTTTTCAATGGCAGGGGTGACTCCGTAGGAGTCAAAGCTTTGTAGTCCAGATAACAAGAAAAGGTAATTCCCCGATTTATCGGGGAAACGCACTATTACTATTCAAATAATAAAAAATGAAAAAACTGCAATAAGAATATCATCTATTACCTAGGCATCGACCATTATAAAGAATAGAGCAGCAAATACAAGTCAAATTAAATTACAAAAAAATATTATATTTACCGAAACATAACTATACACATGAAATTCCTAAATAACCGATATTCCGGTATTCTTATCGGTGGAGCCTATGGCTATATTTGCAGATTAATATTCAGTGATCTAAAGGATTCAATCTTTAAGTTCAGCCTGTTTTCTATTACGTTTATCATTATCGTCCCTATCCTAATTGGTAGTATTCCCATTATTTGTTCGCCAAATGATAAAAAAATATCGCTATGGTTCAGTATCTGGAGCCCTGCTGCAAGCGTACTGGTTTTCTTCATAATGTCTTTTATCACAAAAATTGAGGACATAATATGCCTCATTATACTTGCAGTGCCATTTATGCTTGGAGCCATATTAGGCGGATTATTGATTCGGTATTTCATCATGCAGCAACGGAAAAAGAACGGGCTTATTTATTCATTAATATTTGTCCCAATCCTTTCTTCAATTATTGAAAGCCAGATTCCAACACCTTCAAGGGTACTTTCTTACACCAACAAGGTGATCATCAATACTACACCTGCGCTGATATGGCCAAATATCATCAGGGTCAGTGAAATACAGGAAAATGAATACAACAAAGGTTTGTTCTATTATGCCGGTG
>CAIWHI010000286.1 GCA_903912435.1 uncultured Bacteroidota bacterium
ATCATCGACAATTAAAGTCAAACTCTTGGCATTCTCGGGAACGCCCTCAAACGATAGGGGAGGATTAATGTTTTCCCCGTCACAAGTATATTTTTGAGGAATTTTTCCATTATTTTCAAACCATATTCTTCTATGCAAAAGCCTTTCTGTTCCTATATTTTTTCCTGCATGTCGGCCAGAACAGTAATATTTTCCAGTATTAAAAACAGAAAACACTTCATCTTTGTATACAATAGATTCATTTTTAGACATAAATAATAATCCTTACAATAATTATCAGTCATGGCGTAAAACCTCGGCCTTCAGGCCGGGGATATAAGCCAGCTCTTTTGACCTTTCTTTGTTCTTTTGCTATCATCTCTGCTCCTTAATTGGACTATGGCCGGATAGGCCAAAAGTAACGCTTGTCAGACATGAGATCGTGAGACCTCGAATACATTGGTTGGCTCAAACGCCGTAAAAGTATTCAATTGGCTAACTCAGGGCAAGAACCCTCCGAAGTGAAAGCAGTTAAATGTCTACTCACCGTAGGAATCTCCGGGCTTTAGGCCGGGGAGGATGTCAATTACTATAAGGCATCATTAAAGAATCAGCAATAAAACCAATATAAGAATTAAATCATAAAGATGCTTCTTCGGGCAGGGTGTATAGGAGCAAAACAAATAACTAAACTATCGGCGAGGTTTGGCGATCGACATCCCGGTGGTTGTTTATCTACCAATATCTTACCATTATTATTTTGAGAATACGTAGGTTGTGACAATTCTACTATCAGTTTTTTATAATCGAGAATATTACTAGATATTGAGATAATGTCAGCAGGATCAACCGAAAGTTGTTCAACAACTGCACGATAAGTTAATTGAAACCTGCGTCGTAATGACCACCATGCTTGAGCTTTAGCGTTTGCAAAAAAGTCTTCGTTTGTTCGACCGGGCTCTCTGTCTTTTATTTCTATCGACGATTTAAATGGATTGCCTTCTGGATCAACCACCGCGCCCGAACCACGAAATGGATTAAAATCAATCTTAGATAATCCAATAGCTTGGCGATTACGATTAATAACCTTAGCATCACCGCGTACCCCAGCCCCAAGACCATCAGCGTCGTAATCAGCAGTATTAATATTAAGCTCATCACAAAGCCGAAAAGCCCGTTCAACCGTATCATATATGTCACTTCCTTTTCCGCTCCATGATTCTAAATGTTCGACCAGAATACCATGGCGTGCGCACAACGAGTTTTTGTCAATACCCTCGTCAGCCACATCTATTCCCGCTTTTCGTATGCCTGTTGGCCTTATGTTGAGCTTTAAATGAGCGTCTAACGACGATTGTACCCAAATAGCAGGAATCAATATTCCCTCTATTGATGCCGAGTAATCTAAATCAATTTCCTGTGCTATAACTACCGGATCGTCAATATCATGGCACATCTTTTCATACCAAGCCTGGTCTTTTCTTAAATCATCTGTCCAATGAAATGTAAATACATTTATTTTTCCTCCAAAACGCCTACGAGCGAAACTGTTGTTCATACCTCTGGGTGTAGATACATCGATTCTACAATTTGTAGTTTGGGATAATGATGCATCTAACAAATCAGATCGCGGGATAAATGCCGCTTCATCAACAAATGTTATCGATGTCCTTGCCCCCCGCCCAATTCCATCACCTGACTCACCCGTAATAACTGAGCCAGTATTTGGGAATTCAATTCGCATATAAGGGCTATGTTTTCTTTCATCCCAATCCTCACGAAATTCTTTAGGTAAATATGAAATAAACTGCCTAGCTTTCCATAATAAACTTTTCGGGTCGCCCTTTTTATCAACATATTCTTCTTTTCTTGAGCCGAACCCAATATTCATGCCTTCGTGAAACAAGCACAAAGTCGCTGCTACACTTACGGTTAACCATGACAAGCCACATTCTCTAGATTTTTCAACAATACCAGGCTCTCTTCGATGCCAGCGATCCATCAACCAATGAACCCACTCTTCCTGTTTAGGTAATAATAAAAACGGCATCAGAACTGGCAGTCCACGCTCAACATTCCGAGGGTCGCTTGTAACCCCCCAGTCAATAATAAATTGAGCAGGATTAGACTTGTAAAAAACTTTTAAATCTTTAAGCAATTGAGGATTGTTTTTAAGTTTTAAATGCTGTTGATAACGCCACTCCCATACGAAATTGTAATCTGGATTTCTAAAATCAAAAGAAAATTGAAACGGCATTTTTGAAACCTAATTAAAAAATAATACCCACAAATTCTGGGGATAAACCTGTGGGTATAATGCCACACGCTTTGTTTTTTATGAAATTATAGAGCTGATAAAATATCATCCGTTTAATATAACAAAATACTTGTTATCGTTATTTAATAGCGCTACAATCACCTTATTTTAACAAAGGAATTATTATGAGAAAAGACGACACACAATACGTAATTAATGTTACATGGGATAATGACAGAAAAGATTTTGTTGCTACATTCAGCAGTTATCAAGCAGGCGATGATAGTGATTGTACTTATGGTGCGGGCGACACAAAAGGACAGGCGCTAATGGATTTGATTGAAAATGCTACGGATTGTGAATTAGAGGCATGAAATTAGATTTAAGAGTTGAAATAGATTGTGGTGTCGTCAAAGTATTTAATCACGACGTATTATTCGGAATCATTCAGTTGACTGTTGACGAAATTGAAGACTTGGAGATGAATCTGACTGATATTATAAAACAATTGCAGGATTATCGGTTGTCGCAAATATGTGGTGGTGAGTGATGATAGATTACGAAAAGTTAACATTATGGTTAGAGGAAGAAATGGAAAGCGAAAAAAGAATGATGGAATTATGTACAAATATCAACTCCCCTGGCTCATCGATGGCCATTGGTTCTTATGATGCGTATGTTCGGGTTTTAGAATTTATTAATGGTGAAATAGATGATTGACTACGAAAAGTTACGTATCGCTCATGTGTGAGCATGAGTATCACCATACAAAAATATCCAAACATTGGGTATGTGATGAATGTAATAGACATTGTGGCCATTTAACAGAAGATGAATTAAAAAATGATTGACCTAATAGACCTAATGAACGCGCAATACGAGCCTCACCTAGCAAAATTAAACAATAACACAATGGAGTTAGCATTTATTAACAAAGAATTAGACCATGACGTTTACACTAGTATAAAAACTGAACAACTAGACATGCTATCAAAAAATATTGAAAAGCTACATCATCTTTTATCTGCCTAATTATTAAACAAGAAGGAGCTGTCTGTGCTATTATTAACCAGAAGGCCTAAAGAGGCCATTATCATCAATGACAATATTTCTATTAGAATCCTTGGTATTGCCGGAAACAATATTAAAATTGGAATAGAGGCTCCTAAAAATTTATCGGTTCATCGCGAAGAGATTTACAAAAAAATTCAACTGGAAAAGCTTTATGAGAAAGCCGACGGCAGATCAATTTGAAATAACTAAATGGAGATGCGCCATTCTTGAAGCTGCGGGATGTGATGTAATTGTCGGAACAAGGAAAGATATTTTGGGAGAAACTGCCGCTATTATTATTTTTAAAGACGGTAAACGCTATAAATTTTCAGATCCAGACTGGAACATAGTAAACAAACAACTTGGCTGTCTAGTCAATATCTGCGCCATGAGTTAAAATAACCTAGCGCGCTAGTGATGCCTCAAACTTGCTAGCAGCGCACCCCATCATTGCTTACTAACCACATCCAAAAGCCACCCATTAGCCGTTCTGCGCCCAATATTCTGCGCCTGCACCACATCCCCCAACTCACCCAGCATCTGAGCCCATAACCGCGCATACTTACCTAAAACTTGCTTTTGATATTGCACAGGAACCCTAGCAATCTGCTCGCGAATAAATAACCAATCCTCACGCAATAGCTCCAATCCCAAACCATCACAATGTGCTTTAAAACTCATCAATAATGACCTCATAATCATCCTATATACTGACCAAAATTGTCACTTTTGTACAATAATAAATAGGTTCGGTTTATATTGGTATGTACTGTTCATAAAGTACTCAATATGGTTTATTCGTAAAATAGTTGAATCTTTTTAGGGGCACTGAAAGTCGCCGCGGCACAATCTAAATCAAAAGCCCTTAACCCCCAGTTAACCGGGGGGTTTGGCGCGCTAGCGCTCAAGCGCATGAATCAATACTTTATTAGCGTATTTTCGCCCCATATATTGCCGCTGTGACCCGCAATAAGCCGCCCCTATACCTTTGCACCATTCATCAAAATAACGGCCCATAATCGCTCTGTGTTCGTTTTGTGGGATATTGCCTAATATTGCCATGATATAGCGAATATCTTCGGATTTTAAATCAATGCCATGTTCTTGACAGAGAGGTAGGAATTCTTTGTAAATCCAGTTCATGGCTTCATGTCCAACAAAATATTCATATCTTCCATAAATTTTGCATGAGAATTGACATGCGAAAAATCCTTTTTAATTTCTTTTTGTTTTTCAATCTCTCTTGTTTCACACGAATCATCAATAAGAGTTTTTGAGGGAGATTGTAATTTACCGTCTATAAAATCTTGAACAGCCTCTTCAAAATGTTTTTCAAAAATTCGATATGTAAATATTTCAGGCTTTGTGCTCAAATCCAGCTTTCCTGTTTTAATAGCGGCATGTTCAATTGTAGAATGCACCCAGTTTTTATCAGAAAATTTCCCACTAGCTAGACACGCTATTCGATAAGCTTCGTTTGTCGAGGGAATTCCTAGTGATATTCTAGACGGTTTACATAAAGCAATAAATTGTCCAGGAGAAGGAACAAATGGATTTTGCATTAATCTAAAGGCATTAACACCCTCTTTTATTTGATAAACATCTGTGATATCAGCTTGTATAAAAGCTTTGAGCCATTCTTTTTTAGCATCTTGAAAATCAGGCTCAGAAGGCCACGCTTGCCTGAAAGCGGGGAAAATGCTTGTTAACGTTCTAAAAAGCATATTAATTATTATTGATGTTTTTTGGTTATCGTTCATCAGAACATATCTCCATCAGTAATAATTGGCTTCATAATGTCATGATCAAAAAATGTTGTTTCTGAAGCTGTATGTGTTTTTTTATTAATCCATTCAGCCTTTAAAGTGCTCCATCCTCTAGAAATCATTTCTTCAAATGCATCAATGGGGGCGCAGGTGCATTTCGAAAGCTCTTCGTTTAATCGTCTCCAAACGGTCGGCGTAATTTTAGCCTTTCTAATTTGTGCCCATTCTTCAATTAATTCATCAGGAATGTTATTTGGATTGTTTTCAATGATTACCGCTAAATTGTTTTTAGATGTTTTATTTTGTTTTTTATAAAGTGTATCAGGATATTCATAGCCGGGGTTAAGAGCACAGCCCCCTTTAGGGGGTAAGGGGGTTATGTTTTTAATCTTTTTTGATCTAATAATCTTTGAATGTAATTGGGTGACTCTAGGGTCACTGGGGGGGGTGACTCTAGAGTCACTGGGGGGTGACTCTAGAGTCACCATCTCTTCAATACAATTTGTGTAATTTATTTTCAAATAGCGACTAGAATTTTCTGTAAATCTTGTAATATAACCATTAGTTTCTAGTCGTTCTAAGCTTCGGATGATTGAGCGTCTTTCGATTTTTAATTTAGTAGCAATCCAATTATTGCTGGCATAACAAGAACCGGTTGTATCCATAAACGATCGTATAATCATATAAATTTTGCGATCTAAATCAGTTATGTTTTCATCAAATAAAACTTTTTCAGGGATGGTGTAAATAAAATCACGGTTTAAATTAGTGGTTGCGCTTTTATTATCCATTTGTTATTATTCCTTTGTCCATTTGTAAGACACTAAAGGGTTTACCGTATATGCTGGAACATATGCGTGGGGGAAGGATTCCCTATTTACTTCAATTATTCTCGATATATCAAAGAATTACATCTTATTTCACATAAACAAACGCCTGCCGAAATTAATGACATAAAAATATCGCTTGCGATTAACACTAAATATAAATAAAATAAACGCATAATCTGCTTCCTTTTAAAGCATGGTTATATCACTGGGCTACGCCCACGACGTGGTCAGAGCTAGAACTCTGGCCGCCGTCGACCACTTTAATTAAAAACTAGTTATTTGTCAAAGAGTTATTCGGATGAGAAGGTATATTCTGTTGTTGTAACTTCTTTAATAAAGTCACTAACGCACCAAACAATGTAAACCATCGATGCAATTCCAAGGATATGTAATATTTTCTTTTTCATACGTCAGACCATGTGGTTAAAGTTGGGCAATCGCAATTTTTACATATGGGGATGATATCATCTTCGTTTAACAGTTCATTCAAACGCTTAGCCAAAGCTTCTAAAGCCTCACGACGTGATTTGAAGGTATTGGGAGAGGTGTCATCTAGATTTAGTTTAATAACGCCTAATTTTTTAACGTTGAGGTCGACCATGTAACTGTAATTGAAGCCCCAAACTTCATGCTTGGTATTATTCATCATCGTCCATCCACTTGCCAACAAGAACCATCCCTCCGACAATCATGGCCAAAACAGAAACAATAATCAATGAGCCGGTCATTTTAGCTCCTCCGTCACTAGTCGTTCACAAGGCATTAAATTCACAAAGTCATCTTTAGCCCATCGAACCCACGCGTTACCTTTTCCGTCATAATCTAAAATCATAACGGGCTCTAAATCACCGTTATTATGCTTGTATGAAGCCGGTAGATTAACCTCGCTATGATACCATCTAGAAGTCATGGTATAAGTTCCTTTTTAAGTAATACAATAGCTGTAGCCAACAATCGATACGCCTGTCCTGGCATGACGACACTAAAGCCTCGGCAAGAAGGTTGGGCTAATGATGATTCCAGTTGAAAAAATACTTCCTCCAATTGGTTTTTGTCACGGGCGCGTTTCCATGCTCTAAATTCTTCTAATTCTTTTTCTAAAGTCATTTAGAAACCTTGGGAAAAATTCGTGGCTCACAATGCAAAAGATTGGCTTTTAGCTTTCCTTTGGTAAATTTTTCAATATTCATTTGTGTTTTAATTGGAATGAAACCTATTCTATTCCAGTGATAAGGTGTGCCGCTTCCAAAACCCATCTGTTTTGAAACCTGATAACCAGAACCAAAATAAGCAAAAACTTCTTCAGCAAACATGATAAATCCTTGGTTTTAAAAAAAAATAGTATAAAACACTAGCTATCGTTAATCAATAATTATATAATGATTAGGTTATTACCGACTCAACTAATCATTAAAAAGGTATTTATGGACACGATAGAAATTGATATTGATGCAAGGCTTGTTGATGTTATTCAGCATATAAAATTATTAAAATGCAGAATTAATCAATTAAATAAAGATAAGCAAAAATGTGAAGAATTTATTAGAAGATGGTTTGATCACCCTGAAGAGGGCTCTATAAAATATGATTTTATGGATAAAAAATTAACAATCACAACTGGTTATAATTATACATTTAACAAGTTAAGTCATGGTGATTATTTGTTGAGTGATAGGCGGATTAATCCTAGGTTTGATCCTGTGAAACAAGTAATTAAATTTGAGCTTAATAAAAAAACTATACGTAATTGTGAAGAATTTGGATCTCCAGAAGATAAATTGCTTATGAGTTCATTTGTTAAAGCAACCCCAAAAAAATTACATATCACTATTGTCGACATGGAAGCATCAAAAAATGAATAAATTAACGAAAAAAAAAATGAGTTTACTTTCCGTTCTTTTATTAGTTGGTTGTTGCGAAGAAATTGATAATAAAATGCTTGAGCGTCCCGATCCGTCCTATGGGCATCCCGCTCCATCCTATGAGCATCACACTGTATATCCAAAACCTTCGGGGCATGTGTTTGTGGTTAATAACACGCCGCATACCCGCCCGCAACCTCTTCCGACCGGCTATGCTGAGCATCAAAAAAGTACGGCTGTTGCTAGGGGTAGATCGTTATGAATATATTAGATAGTGTCATTACAACCCAGCCCGGCGCTCCTCAGATATTATTATATGGCGTACCTGGTATTGGAAAATCAACATTAGCTTCCCAGTTTCCTGATGCATTGTTTATTCTTACAGAAGATAATGAATTGCCAGGCATACAAGCTTTGCCAGTAGCATCAACCTATGTCGACGTTTGGAACAATTTAAAGGCTCTTCTGGCTCTTGAAACGATACCCTTTAAAACTATAGTCGTTGACAGCATAACCGCCTTAGATGCTCTTGTAGTGGCTCGTACGATAAGTGAAAGTCCTCCCGGTAAGCGAGGGGAGGAGATTAAAACTATCGCGCAAGCTTTTGGTGGTTATGGGGCTGGATTTTTAAAAGCTCAAAGTTTGCATCGCGCCATTAAAGCTAAGTTTGATTTGTTTAAGGAACGAGGCATAGCCGTTGTTTATATTGCGCATATTGAGATTAAAAAGTTTAGGTCACCAGAAGCTGAGGATTTTGATCAATTTTCAATTGCGATGAATTCTGATTTGTCGCGTAGTGTTTATATTAACAATGTTGATATGGTTGCTTTTTGTAAATTGAAATCTAGTCATGTTGAGACTGAGAGCGGTAGGACGTTGGTTAAGAGTTCCGATCAACGCATTATATGCGCAGGTGTTTCTGATTTGCATATTAGTAAAAACAGATACGGAATGCCGAATGAAATACCTATGAACTATGATGCCATTGCTAAATACATACCATTTTATGAGAAGGATAAAAAATGACACAATTAAACATGTGGACAGGCGGAACTGGTAAAAAAATAACAGGACTTCCCGAAGATTCATTTATTGGTGATTTTTCAATTATACCGGACGGAACTATTGAAAATGCGTTAATTAAGAAATTTGTTTTAATTGAAAAGTTAAATGAATATACAAAAGTTGTTGATAAATATTTTGAGATTACTTGGAAGTTATTTAGTGGTGATTTTAAAAATCGGGAGGTATCTCAAAAAATAAAAGCATTTTCTGGGAAACCTGAAGCGATCGACCGCTCACTTAACATGCTTATGCTAGTTATGAAATTAGCTGATTTTACATTGACCCATTCAAATGTACCAACGAATGATGAATTGGCACAAATGCATGGAAAAATGGCTACAATTAAAATTCGTGAATGGCACATGCCTAAACAAGATGGCTCTGGAATAATGGAAGGAAATTTTGTTTCAGAAGTCCACGCGCATGGCTCCATACCCACAGAGATAGGCGTGAAACAATCATCTACACATGAGCCGCAACGCCCTAGTGATAGTGCTTTGACCCGTAACGCTGCCTCTCGAACTGGCGGCTCTATGCCTGAAATAGAGGACGATTTGCCGTTTTAAATTTGCACAGGAAGGGCTTGTAATGGACATAACAAAATTGCTTGGTGAGGCCATACAAAAGCAATTACCTGATGAACCGCGCCAATATATTGGCGCGAGTAGTATTGGGCGCGAATGCTCGAGAGCAATATGGTATGAATATCACAAAATGATTGGAACGGATTTTAGCTCAAAATTAAAAACGACATTTAAAATAGGAAAGCTTCTTGAAGGAATGATTTTAGATGATGTGGATTTGACTTGCTTCTTGATTAGAAATGCTAAGCTGACGTGCGAGACCAAAAGCACTAATCCCATAGA
>CAIWHI010000287.1 GCA_903912435.1 uncultured Bacteroidota bacterium
AAGGTTCCAGGCTTTGATAGTCTAACAGATGGCCAAAAAATGCTTGTAGCTGAGGGGATGAATCAAACCCTTTTGAAGCACGTTGAAAATGAATCGCAAAAAAGATTCATGGAAGAAATTGCTCCATATCAAACACAAGGCGCTTTGGGTCTTTTTTCAAAAAAAGGAGCAGTTGGTTTATGGAAAAACATGACCAAAGGTAGCAGGGTCGCAAAACACGCAAAAGAAGCTCTCCGAGAATTAAAGTCGACCGATGTTTCAAAAGAAGGAGTACGCGAGGCATTTCTAACAAATAACGTCAAAGAACTAGTAAACGTTTACAACGTAAACAAACTTGACGCACATCTTGGAGGTAAGGATGGCAAAGAATTGGTTATTGATTATGCAAAATTTATTGACCCACCTGATAGAACCAAAAGAAGGTATGAGCATTTATGACCCTACAGTAGGGTCTGGAGGTATGCTGATACAATCACATAACTATGTAGCACAGAGTGGTGGTAATACCCGTAATCTGTCTTTATTTGGGCAGGAAAGCAATGGTACTACATGGTCGCTATGTAGAATGAATATGTTGCTGCATGGTATCTATACCGCCAAAATACATAATGATGATACCATAAAAACACCCAGGCATATAGAAGCCGATGGTAGGTTACAGAGTTTTGACCGAGTGATAGCCAATCCACCGTTTTCGCAGAACTACACTAAGAACGGTATGGAACATAAAGACCGTTTCCAGGTGTTTATGCCAGAGGGTGGTAAGAAAGCTGACTTTATGTTTGTGCAGCACATGATTAGTGTGCTGAAGAGCGATGGTAAGATGGCGGTTATTATGCCACATGGTGTATTGTTTAGGGGTGGTGAAGAAAAGACCACCAGAAAGTGGCTATTAGAAAAGGGATGGCTTGAAGCCGTAATAGGTTTACCTGGTGGTTTATTTTATGGAACAGGCATACCAGCCAGCATTTTAGTTATCAACAAATTGAGGTCCGGCGTTAGCCGACCTCAAGTGTTGTTCATAAACGCTGATAGGGAATACAAGGAAGGTAAGAACCAAAATAAGCTAAGACCTGAGGATATTGAGAAGATAAGCTACGTGTACCGAAACAAGCTGGAAGAGCCACATTATAGCCGACTGGTGACCCTGGAAGAACTGGAAGCAGAAGAATATAACCTGAACATAAGACGGTATGTAGATAATGCACCACCACCAGAACCACATGATGTAAAAGCACACCTGAATGGTGGCATACCTGAAGCTGAGGTGGAAGCCATGAGTGGTTACTTTAATAATTATACGGGTACAAAAGAAATGCTGTTTATGGCACTAAGACCTGGTTACCTACAGTTTACACCTGACTTTGCAGATAAAGAAACCATAAAGGAGCAGATAGAAACTAACCAGGGTGTAATAAACAAACACCACACATACCAAACAACACTACAGGAATGGTGGAATAAGCATTTACCAGCCATTAAAGCCATTAATAACCAGAAGGCAGTATTTGACCTGTACCGTAAATTACTGGCAGATATAAGCACTACATTGCTGCCATTAGGCATACTTGACCAGTATAAGGTAAGGGGTGCATTTGCAGCCTACTGGAACGATGAAACCATATTGAGTGACCTGAAAAGTGTAGCTGCAAGTGGATGGGGTGCGAACCTGATACCTGATGAAGAAATACTAAAATCACAGTTTGCCGACCTGCTGGATAAGCACGAACAGAACTTGAACCAGCTTGCAGAAGCAGAAGCCCTAAAGGCTGAGATGGAAGCAGAGGATTATGAACCTGATGAAAGCCAACCTAGCAAAACCCTGAAAAAGGAGAAGGATGAAATAAAGGTGCTGAAGGCTGAGATAGGTGCGATGGACAAACGCAGGGATGAACTGGTAGCCGCTGCCAGGGTGAAGATAACACCAGCCGAAGCAGAACAACTGATAATAGCCAGATGGGAACGTACCCTGTACAGCACCATAGATGGTTATCTGAAACAATATCAACAGGGTTTTGTAGCTGAAATAGAAAACCTGCATGATAAATATACAGTAACCCTAAAGAGCCTTATAAGTGAGCGTGAACAAGAAACCCAATTGTTGAACCAGTATTTAAATGAATTGGGTTATGAGTAAATGGACAGAAACCGAAATATCAGAAATAACCAATAGTTATGCTGGAGGCACACCCAATAGGTCAAAGTCTGAATACTTTAATGGGAATATACCTTGGATTAGCTCAGGAGAAGTAAACCAAGCATCCATAAATAATACAACCGAAACCATCACTGAGGCTGGATTAACATATTCAAGTGCTAAGTGGGTGCCAAAAGATTCCATACTTGTTGCTATGTATGGCGCAACTGCTGGTCAAGTATCATACTTGAATATTAGAGCAACTACCAACCAGGCGGTACTGGCATTGCTGCCAATTGAAGGTAAAGTAGATGCAAAGTTCCTGTACTATCTTGTTAATTTCAACAGGGATAAGATATTATATTTTGCTCAAGGATCAGGTCAACCCAATCTAAATAAAAAAATCATTGATACAACTAAAGTATCCGTACCAGATTACCCCATCCAACAAAAAATTGCCAAGATACTATCCACCATTGACGGGCAGATAGAAAAGACGGAAGCGATCATAGCCAAATACCAGGCGGTAAAACAGGGTATGTTACAGGATTTATTTACCAGGGGTATTGATGTAACCACTGGTGAGCTAAGACCGAAATATATAGAAGCACCAGAACTTTATAAGGATTCACCGCTGGGTATGATACCAAGGGAGTGGGAAGTGGATGTGTTAGACAGTCAAATTTTTGCGGTTGATGCCCAGCCAGACCATCGGACACCTGCATCGGTTGAAGGCGGCATTCCATATTTAGGAATTAATGACATTGACGAGTATGGGAGTATTGATTATCGTAAGTGTCGTAAAGTTTCCGAACAAATACTCAAAGAGCAAAGCAATAGATACCAACTTCGTGATGACGACATCATCTTTGGGAAAATTGGAACTATTGGTCAGCCTAAAAGACTAAAGGCTTGGGATAGAATAACAATTAGTGCTAACGTAATTTTAATACAGCCCAAAGAAAATGCGGCATTCATTTATTGGCTATTAGTATCTAACCTAATTAATATACAAGTTAATAACACGATACATACAACATCTCAACCTGCATTTGGAATGGAGAAAATCAGGTCGCTTAAAGTTGTAGTTCCAACAAATGAGG
>CAIWHI010000288.1 GCA_903912435.1 uncultured Bacteroidota bacterium
GCGATACCTAAACATGGCCTTTGGAAGACCTCGCTGACCTTCTGGGTATTGGATCTTTAAAGAAGTCAACAGATCAGTCCACTGAGCGGAGATCTTATCAATATTGAAACGAGTATCGGCATAAGACTTGACAAAGCGCAAATAATACTGTAAATTATCATCTTGTATCGATGTGATAGCACTTTGCAAGAACATATAGAACATATTTGCATGACGATTAATATCTTGATCGTAAGGATATACTGTCGTTATATTGCCACATGTATCAGAAAGACCGGCAAGATTAGGGTGTACACACATTAGACCAGCACTCATGGCCTCGATCAGAGCGCGGCTATTACACTCTTGCCAGATAGATGGATAGGCAAATATATGGGCCTTCTGAAGGGCTGCACGGACTACCTCATTGGGCTGGAAGCCGTGGTAAACGATCTTGGGGTGATTCTTGCAGCGATCAAATAGTTCTTTGAATTGCTTATCTGATTCCTTCCAACCATAGATCTCGAAGCTTGAGAATACATCTAGATAGATGTTATCATATGTTTCACAAAGTTTTTCAAATACTGGCACCAAAATCGAAAGTCCACGCTGTGGTGTGGAAGTATAGATCAGACGAATCTCATTTTTGGGCTTTTCAATGAGCTCAATTGGTTCAATCGGAGTATCAATTACTATCAACTTATTAGTAGGTGGTACACCAAGAACATTCAAATACTGATTATATTGCCAGTTACCGCAGAATACGATTTTATGGAAACGATCTCGACTAGATTCATTTTGTAGATGATTCGTTTCTGGATCTTGAGGCAAATCGTGTAGAAAATAAACTCGGATCTTATCTTCTTCTAAAGTTGAAACTCTAGAAGGGATAATTTGAAAATCATTTAATAGGTTTTGTGGAATATTTTTTTCAATCATTCGGCAAACTTGTTCAGTTCCGCCATTGGATTTTTTTTGCATTTCAGTAAAGCTGAACCCAGCCATTAATATCTCCATTTTATAAATATTGTTGTCAGTCACGATGCTACCAACATCTACTGACTCTAACCCTAGTAAGAGGATCAGCATATGTTTATTTATTACGTCTACGCATATCTACGTCAAGATGATACACCATATTACATCGGCAAGTGTTATAGTAGTTCCATGCGTGCTGAATCATAATTGGCACGCTATCATGATCATATTCATATTTGAACAGTGTTTCGTTCATAAACTTATTTGGATTTGCAATCAAAACAGGAGGATCACCAGGCCGGCGAGGTCCATATACAACATCAACATCATGGCAAATAGCCCTAAAAATATCGATGATCTCTTTTACAGACAAACCCCTTTCTGTACCTAGATTATAAGCCACATGTCCAGGGTCCCTATTGTCCATGATTCTATCTGCATGGATCATTGCCTGGCAAATATCTACAACATGAACATAGTCGCGAATACAAGTACCATCTTTAGTATCAAAGTTATTACCATTGACGATGAAGGGGGTATTAGTATGCGCGGCTTCACACAACTTATTGATGATGTGTGGTGTTCCTTTTTGCTGACCGGAATCTTTATAGGCACCGATCACATTAAAGAACCGAAATGAAGTAGCCCTAATCTCACCAATCTTGCAATAAGAATCGAGCATCTGTTCTGTCATATATTTAGACAAGCCATAATTGTTCGGTGGATCGATCTTAGAGAAGTTAACAGTCTTCGGTGTGCTATCATTTTGTCCATATACCGCAGCAGTGGAAGCAAAAATGAACTTATTAGTTGGTGAAAGATGCTTAATTAGTTTAAGTGTCTTAACCGTATTATTTTCAAAGTAGCTTAGTGGATCAGTAGCAGATGGACCCAAAAGACTATTTGCAGCAAGGTGAAAGATTGTAGCATCCTTCTGATATTCTTGGATAAAGTTCAGTATGCCATCAGAAGAAAAATCACCATAATGAAAGCTTTTACAATGTTTGGTTCTTTCTGCTTGATAATCCAAAACATTATCAATGCCCATAACTTCATAGCCATTTTCTTCTAACATATTACATAATACGGAGCCGATGTAACCATGTGCTCCTGTCACAATAGCTTTTTTCATATTTTTGTTTTTTCGATCCTATTTCGTAGCTCGCTCGAGCTATAGTTGTGGAGTCTTGGGATGTACCTAATTTCAATAGCACGCTTTTTGCAGATATCCCAACCTGTTACGCTAGTGGAATGAATATAGTCTGAGCCAAGAAATCGAATATGAATGGGAAGCATTGCCAGCATATTTTCTAGATCAGCTTCTGTATCATAAGGGATAATTCTCAACTTATAAGTGCCATTAGAACTGTAAAGATTATTAAGTTGATAAAGTTGATACCAGCGTTCGAATGTAGACTGAATTGGTTTGTTTTTACTGGAACGATCTGTTTGTGGATTGGTGTGTAAGCCAACTAAAAGAGTATCGCATAGTTTAATACTTTCTTGAAGAAAGTGTAAATGCCCAGAATGCAAAAGATCCCAGGCACCACAAGTAAATCCTGTTGTCATTCTGTTTCTAGTACAGCCTGACGTTCAATGAAAGCCTTGCGAACCGACTTCACACCAAAGTAACGAACGACTAGATCTTCTACAATATCCTGATCATAAGGCTTGCAAGAGAAAACGTCCAGATACATTTGATCCAGTTCATTCACGAAGTGGCAGCTAATATTAGACGTCTCGATAAGCTGAATCAAAGTAAATCCAGCCTTATCGCCAGAACCAAAGTTGACAATCTGTGGTTCACCATAAGCAACCATGTCAATATCCTTGACCAGCTGCTTAACAAAGCTATAGACATTTTCATAATTAGTGATTGCATTATGATTACAACCAGCACAATCTAGAATAAGATGATAGCCCCAATATTGTTGTTTGTCAGTCATTATGTAGGATCCTTTTGAATTTTATTGATGAATTCGAGCTTTCTTTCTAGGCTAATGTCTTTAAGATAATCATTATCTTCGTCGAAGATCTTAATGAATTCATCTTGATCCATTACCCGACACGAATTTTCCAATGAACCTAAAAACTTCTGAGAAAACTCTATGAACTCTGGATCATCGTCCCGTATAGTCCATTCATCCGATGCCCATTCCGAAGGATCATTGTCTTCAAGCTCAATGACATAGCGATGCCTGAAAGTGGCGATGCTTTCTACCATAACCAATTTAGTCATATTAATAACCATCAATAATTTGTAGGTAATTTACGGAATCGATTCGGAAAGAACGCCATCCACCATTCTGGATATCCCAAACTGCAAGGACTTCTTGATTAGTTTGATGAAAATCCTCTTCGAGCTTTTGCTCATTTGCATTTTCACGATAAGAAGGCGGAAGGTGTTCTTGCATCAAAGTACAGCGCATTACACGCTGTTGACCATTTACCTTAGTGAATGTTACTTCGATGACATGCTCGCGTAGATCACTAAGGACCTGATCACGGCTGTAACCTGGGCGCTGTACCATTATTTATGCCTCTTTTAATAGTTGCTTATTATCTTGCTTCGACTCAACCAAAGTCTTAAAGTGATTATACCCACCAATGTAGAAATTGTCAACCACTATTACCGGAAATGTCTTAGCTGTGGGGTAAGTTTCAAGTAAGTGCTCACGGGTGAAGTTGATATTCAAGACTTTTTCTTCATACCTAAGCCCATGAGCGTCCATCAACATCTTAGCTGCAGTACAATATGGACAGTCTGGCTTGGAATAGATCTCAATTTGCATCTAATTTTTCCTCCCAAAAACTTTTGATATCGTCTTCATTATTCCAATCAAGGCCTCGAATCATCATATCCATAGCGACATTTTGTTCGAATTCAGTGAGACGATCAAATTTATCAAGCTCTTTTTCCATTAAAGAATGGCTTCCGATGCTGCCATATTCAATACAACATAACGTTCTGTCTTAGTTCCGAGATCGGTGAAGTATTTGGTGTATTTCTGCATAGCCTGTTCAAGGTCATGTGCCCAAACCAGCCTGTGCTGCTCTGCCTGTGCTGCAGCGCGGTTAGCAACCAGCGGCTCTAAACGCACCAAACCGTTAATCAAAAAGAGTTTGGCAGCTTTCGGTCCAGTCAATTCGGGAGCAGGTGCAACTAATGTAGTTGGTTCATCAGGAGTGAGCTTCTTAAAAGCACCACTACGCCCGCGGCGCCAGCCAGGTGAAGCCGATAAGAAAGAAGCAACATCGCTTTCTTCTAATCTCAAGTTATCAGTGCCATCAGTAACCCAAAGCATCTTCATCGGTGCAGTGGCTACTTCCTCAGCAGCGACCTGTACTTCATTTTCATCCATAGTATTTCTCCATTTATTTAAAAGATTTATGATTTTTGTACGCATCGAGCTCATTTTTAATAAAACTCACATATCTTATCCGCTATACCATATTTGATGGCTTCGTCGGCATTTAGCCATACATCTTCGGCTGGAAGGAGATACTTCTTGATCTCTTTCTCATCCAAACCAGTGCATTTTTTGTAGTGATTCATGATCCTCTTCGAGAGATTATCGAACTCCTTGACTGCTGCCATGAGCTCGTGCTCTTTACCAAAGCTGCCCCAAGTATATTGGTGGCTTAGAATCATTGTGTTCTTAGTTATATATCTATGTCCCTTGGTACCTGCAATAAAAGTCAACAAGCCACAACTGGCAATCTGTCCAAGGCCAAAAGTGTGTATCGGTACATGTGATCCTTTCATGGTATCTATCAAAGCAAAACACCCGGGCAGTTCCCCGCCCGGGCTATTGATGATCATTTTCATGTGTTTTGGTGGAGACTTCATGAGGTTGCGTTCCAAGATAAATCTCATAGCGCTTGCAGTTGTTTCACTATTAAAGTCTTGGTGAAACATATAGTAATGGTAGTCCTCTAAAGGCTTTATCTTACTGTCTTCCGCTTTGATCATTATATAATCTCCGGTTATAGGATTTGAACTTTCAGCTTCATAACTCCCTTGTCCTTAAACCCTAGGAGTTGTGCGCACTTCATCGAGAGATCGAACTCTCTACCTCTTATATATGGGCCGCGATCATTGACCCTTGCATATACAGTGTGGTTGTTATCGGGGTTAGTAAACTTCACAATTGTCCCGAAAGGAAGACTTTTGTGGGCTACTGTTAGTGCATGGGGATTATACTTTTCCCCATTAGCTGTTTTAGTTCCATGGTTATACCAAGATACTGTCGTTGTCCTTTCTGAACTGACCTTGGCAGTTGTGCCGTCCCTTCTCTGATCTGCTAATACCGGATTGGCAAAAAACAGAAGAGAAAGAACAACGAGCACACACTGACGCATCGTTCTTACTCCGTTATGATTGAAAATGCCTACACTAAAGTAGGTCGCCGCACCATACTGATCTTATATTTAGGCTGCCAACAATTCTTTTAGTCGGTCAGCACATACTGAAGCCGCAAAAGCATTTGGCTTTACTTGCGGATCCATGTTGCAGGTGCCTCTAATGTAGCCAATTGCTTGATTGACTACACATGAAGATCCATGACGATCTTCAGGATTGATGTCGAGGTGTACTTCGCAATGGCGAGTTCCAATTACGTCACGAAGCTGTTCGTAAACTTCTTGGACTTTATACACTTCGTTCATCAAACGAATAGCTGGTCGACCTGGTTTTACATCATAGTCTTGCATTCGCGTTACGCCACCGAATACTTTACAGCCATGCTTACCATTCAAGTGAATGACTACGGCTACACAATAGTCGGCATGCCAGATTCCCTTTAGCTTGAAGCGCTCGGAATCACAGCCGATATAGATCTTTGAAGTATGAGAAGAGTCCGTAATGAACTTCCTGACTTGGTCGATATCCAGCTTAACCACGATACTAACTCTCTTTGCTTGATTTGTGAGGCATTTTTGATGTCTTTCTTTTATAAGATACTACATTGGCTGAAAAATGTCAACCTTTTTTAGATGTGACCTGGCAACTTTTACCATTATCCAATCATTGTAGTATTCTTTTGAGATTAAGACGTCATGTTGGAATTGATACTTCGCTTCGAAGTAGTTCGCTTCACCTTTAGATTTACAGAACTTTAATATCTGTCGACTAAAGTAACCCTCTCCAAGGGCTTTAATGTCTTCTTGAAGGGTCTTATTAGATCCCCAGTATTTTTTCCAGTCAGAATCGACCAGAAATTTCTTTTTCTTGCCCTTGACTAATTTAGTCCTACGGCCTTTAATCAGCTTCTTGCCAATGTACTTTTTTCCATTGGTAAGGTTGGTGATGAGATAGACAAAACCGAGATAACCTTCGATGTCTTCTTCTTCAACCGGTCTAAAATGATAAATCCATGACATACAGGGAGCCCCTCCTCCCTGTATTTATCACTTCTTCTTAGGTTTTTTGGGGCTTAGCGGATGCCCAACTTTTATTGCTCTTCCACGTACCTTTAGTAGTCTTATTGTAAGTGGTCGTAGTGCCATTCTTATTATTTCGAACTTTAGTGGCACTACTTTTTGATATCCACCCAAACATTATTCGTCTTCTGCTAGTTCTTCTTCATCATCGATGATCGAACCACAGAATGGGCAATATTCCGGTGAATATTCATATGATATTTTAGTACAAATTAGTTCGTAAGACGATTCGCATGTCTCGCATTTGAAGTAATATTCATTTGACATTTTATTCTCCTTATAGTTTAAAGCCCTTGAAAGTTTCTTTGGTAACATCCTTCTTCACGCCGCCTACCACATAACTAGTGATCTCGGTTTCTTGTGGTGCTACTTGGACTTCACCACCACTAATCCATTTCAATGTCCATGGCAGTGGATTAGAACCAGTCTTATACTGAAGAGGTAGGCCAACCGCAGTCAAACGACGATTGGTAACCCATTCCACATAGTCGGACAAGAGCTTTGCATTCAAGCCGATCATGCTGCCATCCTTGAAAAGGTATTCAGCCCAGGCCTTCTCCTGTTCCGCTGCATCCACGAATAGCTTAATGCATTGATCTTTGGTTTCCTCACGGATCTTAGCGAAGTCAGGGTCATCCTGTACTAAAATCTTAACCATATGCTGAGTTCCGGCCAAGTGAAGGTTCTCATCTCGACAGATCAACTTAATGATCTTAGCATTACCTTCCATCTTTTTAAGTTCAGCAAATGCCCAGGAACAAGCAAAGCTAACATAGAAACGAATACCTTCTAAGATATTTACCGACATAAGGGCAAGCCAAAGCAATTTCTTATGTTGATACTTCGCCATTTCTGGATTAGCCATATTCTGGTAACCAATGGTCGAAACTTTGTTATTCAAGTCGATCAATTCATCATAGTTTTGTGAGATGTTAGTAGCGCAATCCACGATCTCTTTAATATCTAATAATCCATCAAAAATGATAGATGGATCAGAATAGATATTACGGATGATGTGAGTATAAGAACGAGAATGAATAGTCTCATTGAAAGTCCAAGTCGTGATCCAAGTTTCCAGTTCTGGATTAGAACAAATCGGACCAAATGCAATAGCCGGTGCTCTACCTTGAACCGAGTCTAACAAGATCTGTCGCTTCAGATTAGAAGTGAAGATATGCTTCTCGTGATCTGTTAGACTCTTAAAGTCTTTGGAATCTCGCATGACATCGACTTCTTCTGGTCGCCAAAAAAATCCAAGTTGCTGATTGATCAGCTTCTCAAAGATGGGGTATTTCTGACGATCATACCTAGCGATAGTAACCGGATCATCGAAGAAGCAAGTGGTCTTCGATGAATCTTTTTTATTGTTGGAATCAAAAACGCTATACGTCATTTTTTATTTTTTCCAATTCATTTACTGAAATGTAAACTACCGAACCGCGAACATTCACAATCCTTTTATGTGCATCACTTTCATAATCATCTATGATTCTACCATAGCTACCATTAAGGTAGAAGTCATCAGAAATTATCTTAACCATATCACCGTTTTTTAAATGACGCATGAGTCACAGTCCTCTTCTGGGGGTAAATCACTTAGTGGAGTTCCAGTATCAATTTGGACTTCACCAGCCCCATCAAACGTGTTATTATAATACAATTGTTTGCCACCGAACCTATAGAAGGTTAAGATGTCTTTGATTAGTTCAGACAACGGCACCTGTTCATCAGGATAGTGCTTGGGGTTATAACTGGTGTTGACAGAGATACCCTGATCGATAAACTTTTGTAGTACTGCGCAGATCTTCAAGTAGCCCTCTGGTGACTTCTGATCCCATAGAAGATCATACTTGTTCTTTAAACGATGCACCGAAGGAACGACTTGTTTTAGGATACCGTCTTTAGACTGTTTAATCGAGATCAAACCGCGAACTGGCTCAATACCATTGGTTGAATTGCTAACCTGAGCAGACGTCTCAGCTGGCATTAAGGCCATTAAAGTAGAGTTACGAATACCATGATTAATGGCATCTACTTTAAGCTTCTCCCAATCTAACTTATAAACCGGTTTTACTAATTCGTCAACTTCTTTTTTGTAAGTATCGATCGGCATAACACCAATACCATACTTTGTTTCATTTGCTTTAGGACAGCTACCCTTTTCTTTAGCTAGATTGATGCTAGCTTTGATAAGGTAATAAGACCAAGCTTCAACAAATTCATGAAGTTTGGCCAATCCAGCTTCGTCAATTGTAGAATATCGAAGATCATTCCTAGCAAGCCAATAAGCAAGATTAATAATACCAACTCCCAGCGGTCTCCTCGACATTGTCGAATTTCTTGCAGCATTGACTGGATAATCTTGATAGTCGAGAAGCTCATCAAGAGCACGGACAATAAGATTGCAAGGGCGTTCAAAGTCTCTTGGTTCACGAATTTTACCCCAGTTTATCGCCGAAAGCGTGCAGAGGCTAATCTCTGCTTCTGATTCACTTTCAAACTCTTCACCAAGAAGATAAACATACTCATCATCATCATTTCCTATCTCTGTTACAACTTCAAAATTAAACGGTAGATTCATTTTCTTTTTTCCTTAAATGTTTTGCTAGATTACCTGGGTCAAACTCTTTACGACAACATAAACAACAAGACTTTTTATCTTGAAGATGTCCAAACCCGTGAGGTTCTTTATGAAGAGTATACTTGCCACGTTTCTTACCTGTTCTAGCTAATGTATGCTTTTTTCTAGTTTCTTCACTAACAGGTCCAGTTTTTAATCCTTTGTTCCAAGCTTTTTGCCCTTTCAAGGATTTAGTCAAAGCATCTTGATGTTCTTTTGTTCTAGGTCTAGGAACACCTTTCATTTTTTCAGAAATTGCTTTATAATCTCTATAAGCAGATGTATCACCACCAGAACCATTTTCTTCTATAAAATTAGCCCACTCATTAGATTCAACTATATTCCATAGCTCAGAATAATATAATCCTTTTTCTTTAATTTCTTCAAAGTTTTCCGATTCAAATAATATCTCAGTTGCGACATCATTACCATATTTTTTTAATTCTCGTTTCCATCTAATACCAGAACCTTTATAAACATACGGATCTTTTTCTGTTTTACCGAGATATTTTAATCCTGTAACTTTATGAGTTTTAACGTAAAGGGTAATCATAGTTGTGTCTCCTTCTTCACAACTAATTATATCCGCTATGAATTGGGGAGAGGTGTATTTGGATTATTTTTACGCCAAATCAAATATTTTTCATAATCAGCTTTGGTCATTTTGATGTGTTTCTTAATTGGTGCACCATCATTGATATCATTTAAAGGTTTAGTTGGCAGAGTGATCTCACAGCAAAGATTAGACTGCTTAATTGGAGCTACTTCTTTATCGAAAGACCCATGATCATTAGCATGATCGACATTCATCAAATAGATACGGCCTGTGTCTTTGCGTTCTTGAACGAAAGCTGAGAATAGCTCGATGGCCGGAATAGTTTTCTTTCTAATGTTCGGATCTTTTTCAGCTTTCTCATAAAGTACTTTGAAGTCATTGTTGTTCTTAAAGAAAGCATCATAAACTTGTGGAATATCTGTCGGAGAGAACAGAGTAATAACACCATTGTTCAATAAACGTTCATACATCAACTTGTTGAACTGAACGCCATAGTCTAACTGACGAATACGGTTTTCCTCGACGCCCTTATTATTCTTAAGAACCAAAAGATCTTCGACTTCATAGTGCCAAATGGGGTAATAAAGGGTAGCAGCACCACCACGAACACCGCCTTGACTACAAGATTTTACGGCGGTCTGAAAATGCTTCCAGAATGGGATAACACCTGTATGAGAAGCATCACCATTTCTGATTTTGGAACCAATAGCACGGATAGCGCCGCCGCCAATACCAATACCTGCTTTCTGTGAAACGTATTTTACAATAGCTGAAGAAGTGGTATTGATAGAGTCTAGAGAGTCAGCGGTTTCGATAAGAACGCATGAGCTGAATTGCTTTTGAGGACTGCGGAGTCCTGCCATGATAGGGGTTGGAAGTGAGATCTCAAAGGTGGAGATCGAGTCATAGAAGTCTTTAACATACTTTATGCGATCATGAGTGTAATTACGAAACAAGATCATAGAGATCAGCATGTAAGCCACTTGAGGAGTCTCATAGAAAGTATTTGTGACTCTGTTCTTAATCAAATACTTACCGCGAAATTGCTCCATGCCGGCATAAACAATATCAAAATCTCTATCATGAACAATGCATCTATCGAGTTGTTCTAGTTCTTCATCATCGTAATAACCGGAGATAGCAGAGTCATAGTAACCGGCTGCAATATTTCTATGAATGATGAAGGTCAACTTATCCGGGTTTGGTCCGCCGTAAACCTTCTTTCTTAAATCATAATTGATCAGACGAGAGGCGACATACTGATAATTAGGCGTATCTTCTGTAATAAGCTCAGCAGAAGCTTTGATTAGTGTCTCCTGGATTTCCGAAGTAGTAATACCATCGAAAAACTGAATATGAGATTTAATCTCAATTGAACTAGCAGAAACACCTGCCAGTCCTTCGCATGCCCATTCCACAACCCTATGGAATTTATTTAAGTTGAGTGGTTCTACACTCCCATTTCGCTTAGTTACATTGATCATAAACAAACCTCTCGTCTAATCATTTTATTGGTTAAGTAGCATTTCTATTAAGTCAATCGCCACACTAACTATGTTACAGTCTATAAATCTTTTTTCTTTGTAGAGTCTGTCTTCTAGTGCTTTCATTCTTTCAACATGCTTTAGTATTTTTTCTTTGTCTTTCGTCATGTTGAACCCCTCCCCTTCTAAAGTAGTGGTGGGACTATTTATTCCTGTAGGCTTGGGAAGTATTTTAGAATTTAATAAAGAGAAGCGAATTCTTCTTCAAGACTATCAACAATTTGAAGTCAACGGGTGGCGAAAAGGACGCCACCCGAATTCTATTCGAGCAATTGCCGCCAAGAAATCGGAAAAAGCTTAACGCATATATCGTTTATCTGTTTCGCTACAATTTGACTTTCTTCTTGAGTGTGAGAATCTAATCGTAGTTTACAAACTCTTGCCCAAAACACCAAAGATCCAGTCCAGTACCATTCTGTCATCATATTCTGTGGTAATACCATGCGGGCCATTTCTGGTGCAACGTTCTGACCAAGTAATTGTGTATATAGATCAATTGATTGTTGCACATGATTTGAAATATCAATATTCGAAATTATGTCCAGTCCTGATCCTTGTTTACTATTTTGAGGCCTTGACCTCCACTCATCTGGCATGTAGAAAGTAGGCTCATCATCTACATATCGACGACTGACTTCATTCCACACTCCGCCAACCTGATGCTTGACTAATTGGCGGGCTACAAATATTGGTGCTGCCACTTTCAATTGAATGCTTGTATGAGCGAATGGGCTCCAGTGATCGTGCTTTGCAAGATATCGAATTAGTTTTTCATCTTGTTCATCAAAAACGTCTTTCGATTTATTGAAGCTAACTCGGGCTGAGTTGACTACTGTGAGATCAGTGCCCATATGATCTATGTAGTCAACTGTGATCTGTTGAACTTTCATTTTCTTATGCTCCCAATACTTTAATTTTCTTCAAGCGATAGTTTCCGTAGTCGTTTTAGCAACTTATTGAGTGGATCGATCTTCATTGATCTACAACAAGAGATCGTGATAGGATGAAATTCTGTTCCACTATCAGAAACTTCAACCACATCTAGATATTCTTTGAAAAACTTTTTGACTAGAATTTTTAGCTCATATAAATCAGCAACTTGTTCGTAATCCGACATACTCCATTCCTTCCAACTCATACAATGCTATTAACAGGGATTCTTCTGCCGTATTTGCTTCTTTCCAATATTCTGTTAGTTTTTTTAAAGAACCACTATCAGTAAATTCCATTTGGGCATCGTATCGTTCTGCTCTTTGTTGTTTTGCCACGTATTGATAAAACAATTTTCCGATATTTGTCTGGCGAAAAGCATTCAATTTTTTCTGATAATTCGTGATATCTTCGTTTGTCATAATTATATTATTCTCCATCAAACATTTGCTCTATCTTCCAAGTAGCATAATCCATATCACCTTCACACTGTTCTATGGCATTTTTACATTTTTGAATTATAAGATAAGCAAATTTTATTTTGTCAAAGTTTTCATAATAAACCGGTTCCCCAGAAAAATTATAAAGGGGCTTTGGTTCAAATGTGTAAGGATCAAGGTAATTGCTTTGCTTCTTTGTAGTAGCAGCATCAATACATTTTTGAATTTCTTTATTCATCGTTTTGATTCTAATATTTCATTAAGGTAGTTGATTTCTTCAAGCAATGTCAATATGCGGTTTTCTGCTTCTGACACAATATCGCTATCAACATACCTGCCTTCATCAGAAAGACGTTCGTGAAGCAATCTAAGACGTTCAGCTAAAGGTGTCATCATTGCTTTACCGGTCTATATTCGATAATGGTCTTTTCGTGAGGTTCTACCTGACAGACAGTGATATCTTCGTAGCCGTTATATTGATATTCGGTTGATCCACTAGACCAAGAAATTTCCCAGAATGTTTCTTCCGTCTTATGCTTATATACCTGACTATAAAATGTGTTCCAGCGAGAAGTTCCGTCGATTGTCTCCGGGGTAATTGCTTCGTAATCATCAACAAAATCATCATCGTCCCAGTTAAGGATCGCTGTAGCAGTCTCAAGACTCATATTGTTCATTATATACTCCTTTGTATTTGTGGATTATTTGATCTTTAATCGACATCTAAATCCTCTTCCATTTTAATATAGACTCGCTCCCAGACTTTATCAGAGACTTGATAACTAAATTGATCACGTACTTGAATATAGACTTGATTCCAGATTTGAACCCGGACTCGATCCAAGACTTGACTATAGACTCGACCCTGGACTTGACCCCAGACTTGATAATAGACTTGCTCATAGACTCGACTATAGACTCGACCCTGGACTCGACCCCGGACTTGATAATAGACTTGACCCCGGACTTGATAATAGACTTGACCCCAGACTTGATCACGGACTTTCTTTTTAATCGACATCTAAATCTTCTCTCGTTTGTCTCAATACCGGACCACAAACTTGATCCCAGACAGCGACAACAATTTGACGACTAAGTTTATTATATGTTTCAAATGGAATAGTAGGGTATTCAGTATAATTACTAAGATAGACTATACCGTGATTTTCTTCAACTCTATTGCGGACGTTGGGATGAATTTGATCTTTAATCGACATCTAAATCTTCTTCCATTTGATCAAAAACTCGATTCCGGACTTGCTCATAGACTTGATCCAGGACTCGACCCTGGACTCGATCCAAGACTCGAATATAGACTTGATAATAGACTTTAATCAAGACTTGATCCCAGACTTTATCAGAGACTTGATAACTAAATTGATCACGTACTTGAATATAGACTTGATCATGGACTTGATCACGGACTTGATCTTTAATCGACATCTAAATCCTCTTCCATTTGATCACAAACTCGATTCCGGACTCGATTCAAGACTTGATCCAGGACTCGACCCTGGACTTGATTATAGATTTGATCATAGACTTGGACCCAGACTTGATCAGAGACTTGATCCCAGACTTGATCATAGACTTGATCCCAGCGCCGAAACCGGACTTGATCACGTACTTGAATATAGACTTGATCATGGACTTGATCACGGACTTGATCTTTAATCGACATCTAAATCTTCTTCCATTTGATCAAAAACTCGATTCCGGACTCGATCCAAGACTTGACTATAGACTCGACCCTGGACTTGAACCCAGATTTGATTATAGATTTGAACCCAGACTTGATCAGAGACTTGATCCCAGACTTGATCATATACTTGATCCCAGACTTGAAACCGGACTTGATCACAAACTCGATCCTTTACTTGTTCACTAATCGACATCTAAATCATCTCCTATTTTGATTTTTCTTCTCGAATAGGAGAAGATTTAAACATATTATGTTTTAGTCTGCCGCCTTATGGAAACCCTCAGCAACATATTCGCGCTGACGACGAACCTCATAGTTACCAGGAGGAACCAGAAGCGTTTCGTGAGTATCAAAACTACGAAGATGCTGAATTTCAGTTGGTGCTTCTACAGCAAAGAACAAGCGAAATAGATCATTGTCGTTTGTGATCTTGGTTTCCTTATATGCCTTAACATGTTCCTGAGTCATAACGTGATTATGACCAGTTTCGCTATGGGCGACGGTATAAACTCCATTTTCAGGAGCCAGAGCAACAGTGTCCTTGGGAATTTCATTGATCCGAAAGATCACGAAGTCGCCCTGTGCTGCCATTTTAGTGAATGTCTTCATTTTTGTGTTCCTTTTGAGTTGTTGTTTAGTGTGTGTATTATGTTAAGAAATTAAGTCCGAACTTCAAGATCACTCATCATATCAGCAGGCAAATCCCAAGTCCATGCCTGTGCTTCCAGAGCAGTCTTCATATCAGGAGGAACAGGAATAGCAAAGGTCCGACCAGTTCCACACAGAACTTGAAGGAACTTTTCCTTACCAATATCAGGAATATTAACCTCCAACAGAGTGCCAATTTCAGGATCAGCATCACGATCAATGACCTTGGTAGGAAGTTCCTCCAAAATGTTGTTCCATCCGATGATTTCACAGGCAACCCGGCGAAGTTCGATATTCGTCTCGGTAATCGCCTGAGAAGCAGTCAGAGTTCGGTCAACAATCCAGTTCTTCTTGATACGAACACCATGCCACATGTAGACTTCGGTGCCGTCAAGATAAGCAATGGCAGGACCATTTTCACAGTGACTTAGATTACGATCATCCTGCTTGATGACACAAGGACGATCCATAATCACCACGAGTTTTTCATCGAGGTAGCACCAACCGCTCACCAAAGACAATTCCGTCAGAAGAAATAGTGGAGTCGTGGCAATATCCAGAACATCATTGATGTATTTGTAGAAATACAAGAAGTAACTATCGTGGTTGCCGTAAATCGTATTGTCAACGAAATCGCGCCAGTTGCCTTTTGGATAGACTTCCTTATACATCTTATACGCCTCGGTAGGACCACTGGCGAACTTGACATTATCGCTCATCTTCAAGTTAACATTGGCATAGACTTTCTCCAAGGCAGCAACCGCCTTTTGAAAATCAACTCGTTCAGTAGAAAGACCGACCTCAACGCCCTTATCACGATATTCTGCGATACGGGCAGTTTGTGCTTCGGTAAGAGATTCGATTTTAGTACTCACTTTGTTCATCCTTTTTTAAAACGTTTTTGAGTGTGGTGTTAAAAGTTTCGATTTTTGATTTAGAAAAACATTCTTCGCAGTCTTTGATTTCACCTCGTCCTGCTGGGTCTGGTTCTCTATACCACCCCTTGCCATTACAATTATAGCATGTTGGAAGGGATGTGTCAACTGTTTTTTTCGGTTGGTCCTCAATAATAAGTGTTGCTTGCCTCAGACGATACCCAATATCAAACCATCGCTGGATAATTTGCTTGGTGCTATTTCGATCATCACGATTATCACCAAGATGTTTTACACCAAGATGTTTTACACCAAGATGTTTTAACCAAGCATCCAGCGGTGTAGTGCCAAAAGTGTTGTATGACATTGCCGGAATAATCTTTGCCGGATCATCCCACACATTGACCGGAGGAACTATAACATAACCATCAATCTTCATCAAGGTTCCCC
>CAIWHI010000289.1 GCA_903912435.1 uncultured Bacteroidota bacterium
CCTCGACTCTGCCCGCTCTAGCGAGAAGATTTCGTTATTAAGCTCAATGGTTTCTTCAGGCTCTATAAATACTGTTTTTTGGGAATCGCTCTCGCCATGCAAAATACCCTTTACTATTCTCTTGTACTCAGCCAGCACAGCCGCTGTGCGGCGGCCATTTAAAAAGCTTTCAGAAATATCGGCCAGGTAACCAGCCTTATTCAACTTACGGATTACTCCATCGAAGGTACGTCTTGCCTCATGCCTTGTCTTCCCCAGTTCCGACCGTATGGACATTAATTCCTTAGAGGCATTATCCCTTACTATACCACTTTCATCAATCACTGCATTAATCTGCTCATTGATTTTCTTTTCGTAGGTAATGCCCTTACAGATAGATTCCAGTAATGGGAATAACTCATTATGCTTTTTAAACCATTGCAGGATATCGCGTGTATTGAAAGCCAGGTTGCCAAATGCCAACAATTGTTCGCCTAGCAAAACCCCGCCATGCACCGAAAGGAGTTTTAGTTCTTTCTCCAGGCTGCGGGTAAAGTCATTCGGAAAATGTTCGCCACCCTGCAATATGAACTTATATTCATTGGTCTGCCCCATTTCCCGTTCCATATGGTCCAGACGGGTATGGAAACGGATATTTACTACTCGCTCACGTGCTGCATCGGTACGGCACTTATGAAGCAGCAGTTCGCAAACTTTATGAAATTCAAGAGATTCAGCGGCATGGGCCGGGTATAATAGCATCATTGTGTTCTGTCAGAATTCAAATACCTAAAAAGTCTCTATAACAATGCGAAATTGCGAAAAGAGCCAATGGTATTTGGTCTGCAAAATTATAAATAGCAAAGGAGAATGATGAAAATGATTTTGTTGGTGGGGAATAAATTGACTGATTATTACCTAAACCTTCATCACTTCTACATCAGCAGTATTGTTATATGCCAATTCCACTTGTTTTTGGATATAATCAGCCGCCGGTGTATCATAATATGCCTCTCCACAATTATCGCATATCATGGCATCAACATTTTTAACCACCACAAATGCATCTTTCACAAAAGTGCTAAAGTGGGTTTTCCCTGGTAAACATTTGCCGGTTCTACAAATTACGCAATCCATATTTGGTTATCTTTTTTGTTTAAACCCCATTTCCCAAATTTCATAGGTGGGCTCATAACAGGTTATCACAATGCATTTTCCATCCTCCGATTTCTGTGCAATTACAAAATGAATTGGCCTTCCATTTACAAATTTAAGCAATAAATAGCTTGGATAAGGTTTATCAGAAGCATAAAATTTAATTATCTCACCGTTTTTTACAACCTCTTCAACTTCCTTAGTGCGAATAAACCTAGTTACCATAGCCCGTAAAGCATGGTCTGAATATAGTAAACCAGAACATTCAGGTAGCACTAATAAACCCATATGTTACATCTTATTGAAAACATCAATCAATATTTGCATTTACGCCCTAATACTAGATTAAAGTTAAAAAAATATCCCCAAATCCCGAAGGTTAAACACACGATTATCCAAAACACCATACTTATAATCAGACTTAAACCTTTAAAATAAATCTATTTAAGAAATAGTACAAGGCTAAGGGATAAAAAATCACCTAACTTTATACAAAATTCAAAAGATGTCTGAAACATACCATGTAAGAGTAAAGAAGGATTACGCATCAGATGTTATTAATGATTTGGTAAAATGGATGCTCTGGAAATAGTTTCAGAGGATGGAGTACCCGATTGGCACATTCAAGTTGTTAGTAAGCGAATTGAGGCATATAATAGGAACCCTGATACAAGTTGCGATTTTGATCAAGCATTGGATGAAATTGAAAGCAAACTTCAATAAATATTTACACCAATACATCCAAACCCTTCCAATAATCTATAGGCACCTATTCCCCACCACACTTTAAACAATCCACTAAACATTTATCTTTGGTGAAATTTCACCCATGGCAAAATTCTTCATCGTCCTGTTATTAATCCTTACTTTTTTAGGCAGCCACACCTATGCACAAAATCATGCACGGTTCAGTGATTTTAAGGCCGGTATGACTGATGAAAACCTGGTGAAACAAGCCCTCAAAATTGCTAATGAGCGTGCCCTAAACCTCCGGTGTCCTGAAACCTATACCAAAGGCATCATCCTATCTTATAATTGGATCAACGAACTCGACAAAAACGGATTTGTAAACGCCCGCAGGATTCATATAGAATTATATAGCGAAAGACCCGATGGCCGTTGCGCAATTGCAGACTATACCTTCAAACAAAAACACGAAATAGACGATGTGTTTTCAAAAAGGTTAATCTTTGAAAAAGTAGGTGGCAGCTATTTTGTGGATTGTGAATAAACTTTAGCCCACTATTTGCAATATTTGTCCTTCAACTCCTTTGCCCCAGAGAAATTCCTGCTAGTGGCAATATCAAGATAAGGACATGCCGCGGCAACCTGCTTCATATCAATCAATGCTTCGGCATAGTAAAATTCAGCCTTGCCATTATTATATGCCTTACTATCAATTACTTTTTTCAGGTTCTCGGCACTTTTTTGCAATTCATGCTTCACTAAATAGATTAGGCCAAGGTTTTCATAATTCGAAATTTCATCAGGCCTCATGCCAATCGACTTCCTGAAACAAATGATTGCCTTATCATAATCCTGGTTTTTAAAATAAGTTTTGCCATCCTCCTGCAATTTCATATAAACAGCCTGCTGGTCTCCTGCCGGTGAAGTATTTTGCTGAACAGCGGGTTTGGGAGTATCCTTATCTAGCAAGGCTTGTCTATAATTTACCAGTAAAGCCTGTCCCGGATAGGCAGCAATAGCACTATCTATTATAGCCAATGTAGAATTGCCATTGCCCGTACACTCAAAATAGGCCGCGGCATAATCGCGCCAATGCCCTACTGCCTTCAACCCTGTGGTGGATTGTATATATGGTGGAAAATAATTCCTAAGTGCTGCACTATCCTTTTTAGCAATACAACCGTAAATGAAAACTTTAGAATAGTTCCTACAACGTGGCAATTTCTCTATTGCTATTTTTGAATAAGGTAAGCTTGAATCATAATAAGCCTTTGATGCATAATATTCGGCAATAAGCGCTTCCCGCAGGCCAAGATTAGGATTTGGATCCTTTTCAATATTTATAATCGCAAAAGCCTCCTTGTCGCGGTCATTCCTTAGGTAATAACGGGCCTTGATATAAATTACCGGCACACAAAGTTCAGTTAGATTTGGGTAGTTGCCCAATTTAGCACCAATTAAATCTGGACTCAACAATGGTTTCTGCCTGGAATAATCGGCACTAATGGCACTCTGCATGGTCATTGACTGGAAGGCATTATAACCCGACCATACCAATACCAAAGCAATTGTAACAGATAAGCCCAAAACAAATGGACGAGCCATTATCACCACCTTCTTTGCCAAAACCATAGGTAGTGTTGCTACAAGTCCAAGTGCCATTGCCAGATTAATCTGGTTGCAGGTGCGCTCCCCAGGGAAATTCAGCAAGGCATCAGTCATATACATTAATATTACTCCTGCCAAAGCCAAACAAAGCACCACAGCCTCCCCACTCCATCCATCAGGTTTCCACACAATTGTCCTGAACAATGCATAGAGGGCAAAAACAAATAAGAACAAAAAAGCCAGGCCACCGGCAATACCAGTTTCGGCCATCATTTCCAGGAAATCATTGTGCACATGCTTGGAGATGCGGTAATCGTCTAATAAATATTTATCGTAGGCAATGGCAGTAATTTTCCAGTTACCTAATCCGCAACCGGTAATAGGGTTCTTTTTGGTATAATCCCATGCCTGTCCCCACATTATAAACCTTCGGTCAGCCCCCTGGTCATCTGAACTAATGGTTGATGCCCTTGCTATTACATTTTCAAATTTCTGCTTCTTTTGGTGTTGGGTAATCCTGAAAAGCCATGCATTAGCAGCAAAAAAACCGACAAGGAATAAAAGATTAAAAAACAGGATATTAAAGCTATATTTCCTGGTTTTCACCCATTGGGCTATCAAGTACACATTCACCAATAATACCAGCACACCTAAGCCTACGTAGGTGGAGCGGGTATTTAATACAAGTATCGCCAAACATGTGAGGGAGAAAGTGAGGTATCCTAATAGCTGCCCTTTCCTATTACTACCAAACAATAAAATAAGTACAAAGGGGATTTTCTGGAGCAGATTTGACGCGGTGAAGTTTTTGTTTCCCTGGTTCAATCTAAGGTCGGAGGATATGATAGATTCCAGGTTCACCTTATTGAGTGGTGAATGCAACACCTTTAGGTATAAAATACCCAATATCTCCAATGATTCTACCAAACAAACCACCGTAAGCACCCAACCCATCACCCTGATAATGAATTTATTGTCCACGGAGCCCAACTGGTAAATCAAAAACACAACAAAAAAGCTGGTAAAATATCGGCTCAACACAAGCACCGACTCTACCCTATTTACCGCACCAACTATCGATAAGAGGCAAAAAAGGAGAAATAGCCCAAGTAACCAGAATACCTTATTATTGAATGTTTTCAGTTCCTCCTCACCAGCAAACCACAAACCACCCAGACCTAAAAGATTAACAACCGCCAGGTAAAACCATTGGGTACCCATGGCATCAAAAGCACCCAATTGCGGAACAAAATTGGTAAGCACCAATGCTATTAGATAAACAACAAAAAGCCATTGCTTATTTCCGGTTACTGTGGCAGATGGGGATACTTGTTTCATACGTAAATGGATAGGACATAAAAGTACTTAAAAAGTTTGCTGTGAATAATTTTCCTATTTTTAGTTGGGTGAAAAATAATAGCTGCGTAAGGCTTCAGTGATGGATAAACAGAATGATGCAGATATGATAAAACTAATTTCATCCCCAACCCAAGATTTATCAGTGATAATACGTCTATTCTTATATAAATTTGTTTATGGGCAACCGAAAAGCAATACAAATAGTAATACCCGCACCATGCTATGAAAGCTGGGATGAAATGACACCAGTGGATGGTGGCAGGCATTGCGCCCATTGCAATAAAAGGGTAATAGACTTTACCCAAAGTAGCGATGCAGAACTTTATAAAGCAGTAAGCAGTGCCAATGGTGAACTATGCGGTAGGCTATTAACTTCCCAAATCAACCGCCGCATTTCCATACCTTACCAACCACATAGCCGACTTTATAGAATAGCTATTGCCATGGGGCTGGGATTGATTTTCACCCAATCACCACAGGTATTGGCACAGAACAGACCGCCCCTAGTGCAGGATAGCCTGATTTCCGACAAGCCAAAGGCAAATGACAGCCTCAGTTCAAAAACTTATGGGAGTATTTCCGGGAGGATTATTGATGAGATGAAACAGGGAATTATCAATGCAACTGTGCAAATATTCCAACATGACACTTTGATCGCTGGAAATGTAACTGATTATGACGGTAATTATGCAATTAGTCCTATTCCTCCCGGCATTTATGATGCCCTGATTACTTATATAGGATATGATAGTGTCTGGATTAAAGGTATTCCTATTGACAACGCTCAAACACCCTTAGTTCTTAACAGGGAAATGAAAAGAAATGGAAAAATTTTAGGTGCTTTCAAGACATATATTACAGGGAATATGAGTCCATTATTACAAGACAATCCCTCAAAAAGAGTATTCACCAGAGAGGAATTGAAACATATGTGGTAACCCCAACTACGTCTTCCTTGGCTTTTTCTTTGCTGCCGGGAATAATACATTATTGAGTATCAAACGGTAACCGGGTGAACTTGGGTGCAGGTTAAGGTCAGTTTGGGGGTCACCTATATGGTGTTCATAATCTTCGGGGTCGTGGCCACCATA
>CAIWHI010000290.1 GCA_903912435.1 uncultured Bacteroidota bacterium
CACCAACCCACGCAGTACCGCTATAGGTCGATCCTCCAAAATTTTGAGTACAATAATATATATTAATAGAGTCAAATGCCAACATACCTTGTAAATCCCCATACGTTCCGATAGAACTAGATGGAGGACTCGCTATAGTAAATCCTGTAGCACCGATTGTAGGTCCATCTACTGTTTGTCAGGGTCAAACTATGCAATTAACAGAAAGTGCAGGTGCGGGTACATGGAGTAGTAGTTTAGTGTCTGTTGCCACAATAGGAACAACAGGTATCGTAAAAGGAATAGCTGCTAATTTATCAACAACAATTACCTATACCTTCTGTACAGGTTGTAAAACAACCAAAGTAGTATCAGTAAATCCATTAGCAGTTATAGCAGGTGCAACAAGTGTTTGTCAGGGATTAATTACCACTTTGACCGATGCTACAGTAGGTGGCACATGGAGTAGCAGCAATACTGGTATCTTGAATTTTGCGTCAACCAATGGTAATGTCACAGGTGTAAGTGCCGGTACAACAACCATATCATACGTTTTACCCACAGGTTGTACATCAGCCATGACAATGACAGTAAATCCATTATCACCGATAGCTGGTCCAGATGGAGTATGCTACCAAAAGACAATTGCGTTAACAGATTTAGTTCCAGGTGGGGTATGGTCATCAGCCTCAGCTACAATAGCAAGTGTTGTACCAACATCCGGTATAATAACAGGAGCATCTGGAACAAATAATAGCACCACAATTACCTACACAACATCAACAGGTTGTAAAGCAACTAAAGTAGTAAGTGTTTATGCTTTACCAACTTCACCACCAGCTATAGGTGGTCCAGCAACGGTAAGTATAAGTGGTACTCCAATAACCCTTACAAATACAGTAACAGGTGGTACCTGGAGCATTGGTAACACAAGTAGGGCAACAGTTATACCAACATCAGGTGTGTTAACAGGTGTCGGTATAGGTACAGTAATTATAACCTATACTGTAGCTAATGCTGCAGGTTGTACAAATCAGGTAACTAAGCTAATAACAGTGGGCCCGGCAACTCCACCACATACTATTACTGCCAAAACAGTTTCTATAAATGTTGATGGTTCATTATCACTCAATGAATCAATAAAGGGTGGAATTTGGTCATGCGATGATTGCGATGGTGTTGTAAGCTTAAATACAGAAACAGGCACTATAACAGGTATTGCTACTGGCAGAGCTACTATTACCTATACAGTTAATGATGAATTTGGATCCTCAATGTCTATAACTAAGGTTAACGTAAATGCATTACCAGAGTCAGTTATCACACTAACAAAAGAAGGTAATGTCTACCTGATACCAAACCCTAACAAGGGTGAGTTTACAGTAAAAGGTAATTTAGCTGCCACAATAGATGAAGATTTAACCATAGAAATTGTCGATATTCTTGGTCGGTCAATTTATAAAGGCAATGCTAAATCCACAGAGGGTAAAATCAATGAACAGGTAGTATTAAGCAATACACTCGCAAATGGTATGTATTTGCTCAATCTGCATTCTAATACTGAGCATTATGTATTCCATTTTGTAGTGGAGAGATAATGTTATACTCCATAGGTAAAATAAAGAAGGATATAGGGCAGTATTACCTTATATCCTTCTTTGTCTTAATCGAAATGACGATTACACTTACTAGGCAAGTATGACATTTGTCAAAGTTTTGGTCAAAGTTTACAAATGTCAAAGTCTGCCTTGAAAGAAAAAAGCACTGAATGTGTTAACAATCAGTGCTTTACGATGTGATCTGGATTGGATTCGAACCAATGACCCTCAGCTTAGAAGGCTGATGCTCTATCCAACTGAGCTACCAGACCATTTATTATCATTTGTAAACAAAATCAACTCTTGGAGGTTAATTTACCTTGCAATTCTTGGATTAATTACAAAAAGTGTGCAAAGTTAATACTTTTATCTGGTTTTTGAGATATTTATGTGGTGATTTTGTTAATCATTTTTTCGGGTAGGGTAATTTTTCCTTCCAGATTAGATTACCTTCGTCCATTCTATTATTTTTACCTCATGGAATTTAAAATACAGCAAAAACCTACTAAAAAACACCAGCTTTTTATCATTGATGATTTAAAAAAGCTGAGTGCAATACCCGAAATTACCGAGCAGGAATCAGGATATGCTACAGCAGCATTTGCTGCTGAGCAAAACAGGGTGACGATTAACAGGTATACCCATTTTGTGTTTATCTATAACCTTAAACCTAAAAAGACAGATTGGCAAACTAAGGAAACACTTCGTAAGGCCGGTTCTGAATTGCAAATGGTAGCCAGCAAATTGAAGCTGGATGAAATTACGATTACAAATAACACTACTATTGAGTCGGCTGCATTATTATTTGCCGAGGGTTTGGCCCTCAGCAATTATCAGTTTCTCAAATACCGCACTGAAGCTAAAAAGTTGACTCATACTTTAAGCACCATTAGTTTTACTAAAGATTCAGCAACAGTAAAGGATGTTGAGAAACTGAGTATCATAGTTGGTGCCATTTATCGTGCCCGCACTTTGGTTAATGAGCCTCTTAATTACTTATCAGCAGTACAACTTTCGGAAGAAATTAAGCTTTTGGGTGAGGATAGTGGCTTTAAGGTTACTGTACTCAACAAAGCCCGTCTTGAAAAAGAAAAAATGGGCGGTATTCTGGCAGTAAACAGGGGCAGTATTGACCCGCCTACGTTTACTATAATGGAGTATAAGCCCAAAAAAGTACTCAATAAAAAGCCCATTGTATTGGTGGGTAAGGGTGTAGTATATGATACAGGTGGCCTGTCGCTGAAGCCTACTCCTAACTCTATGGACCGGATGAAAAGTGATATGAGTGGTGCGGCATTAGTAAGTGGCGCTATGTATGCCATTGCTAAAATGCAGTTGCCCCTTAATATAGTGGCCCTTGTTCCGGCTACCGATAACCGCCCCGGTGAGGATGCCTATGTGCCTGGGGATGTTATTACCATGTATAGTGGTGCTACTGTTGAAGTCCTCAATACTGATGCCGAAGGCCGTATGCTATTGGGCGACGCACTGCACTGGGCTAAGAAATATGACCCAGAATTGGTTCTTGATTTTGCTACCCTTACAGGTGCCGCTTCTACAGCAGTAGGCGAGCATGGTATCGTTTGCATGGGCACAGCCAGTGAGGAAACCAAATTGGCCTTCAGGGAAAGTGGTTTCCGGCAATACGAGCGTTTGGTAGAATACCCACTATGGGATGAATATGGCGATCAAATTAAATCAGATATTGCCGATATTAAGAATATTGGTGGGGCAACTGGTGGAGCAATTACTGCAGGTAAGTTCCTGGAGCATTTCACCAACTACCCTTGGATGCACTTTGATATTGCGGGGGTATCTTTTGCTACTTCAAGGCATGGTTACTATCCTGTAGGTGGTACTGCTTTTGGTATGAGGATGTTACTGGATTTTTTGGGCAATTATGGAATAAGTATAAAGTAGATAGTAGAAAGTAGAAAGACGTTTATTGTAGGTAGTAAGTAGTAGATATTAGAAAGTATTTAGTAGATTGTAGATTGACGAATGAGGAGAGACGGTTCCAGATAGTAGATAATGATTTTTTTTCAGTAGCCCCGGCCTTTAGGCCGGGGAAATG
>CAIWHI010000291.1 GCA_903912435.1 uncultured Bacteroidota bacterium
TATGCAAGGAGTCTTATTGAAGCCAGTCTGGATCCCATGTTTACCATTAGTCCTGCCGGTAAAATTACCGATATGAATAATGCATCACTTACCATTACCGGTGCTACAAGGGAAGAGTTAATAGGTGCAGATTTTTTTGATTATTTTACTGAGCCTGATAAAGCTAGACTGGGTTATGAAGAAATCTTTGAAAAGGGATTTGTATCTAATTACCCATTAACCATAAGAGACCATAAACTTACTGATGTACTTTTCAATGGCTCGGTTTATAAGGATATAAATGGTAAGGTGCTGGGAGTGGTGGTAGTGGCCAGGGATATTACCCAGCAAAAAAGGGTGGAGCAAGAGCTTATAGAAGCAATTGTGATAGCAGAAATGGCAACCGGATTGGCTGAGGATGCCAAACTTGAGGCAGAGAAAGCAACCCAATTGGCTATAGAATCGGTAAAGGCGAAACAACAGTTTTTGTCGAATATGAGTCATGAAATTCGCACACCAATGAATGCCATTATTGGTTTTACAAAGGTGGTACTGAAAACAGAATTAACAGGCAGGCAAAAAGAGTATTTATCAGCAATAAAACTGAGTGGTGATGCTTTAATTGTATTGATCAATGATATACTTGATTTGGCAAAAGTTGATTCGGGTAAGATGACTTTTGAAAAAATACCTTTCAGGTTGCATACGTCAATCTATGCTATGGTGCATTTGTTTGAAACTAAAATCCAGGAAAAAAATCTGCTATTAAATATTTTATTTGATAAGAATATACCAGAAGTAATAGTAGGTGACCCTGTAAGGTTGCACCAAATTGTTTTAAATCTGGTAAGTAATGCTGTGAAGTTTACGATAAAAGGAGGTATTACTGTAAGCGTGAATGTTTTGGGTGAGGATGAACAAGGAATAAACATTGGATTTGAAGTTGCTGATACAGGGATTGGAATATCTGATAATAAGATTAATTATGTTTTCGAAAATTTCCAGCAAGCATCTAGTGATACCTCCCGATTATATGGTGGAACAGGTCTGGGATTGGCAATTGCCAAGCAATTGGTAGAACAACAAGGGGGTAATATAAAAGTTACCAGTATTTTAGGTTTGGGCTCGACATTTAGTTTTAACCTGAATTTTGAAAAAGTAAAGATTGGCACCATACTAGAGCCTGAAGCGACAAGTATAAATTTTGAAAATAAACATATTAAGGTGCTAGTAGTAGAAGATATAGCACTAAACCAATTATTAATGAAAACCTTACTGGACGATTTCGGTTTTGAGCGAGATATAGCCGGTAATGGGAAAATAGCAATTGAGAAATTGCAACATAAAACATATGATATAATACTGATGGACCTGCAAATGCCTGAAATGAATGGGTTTGAAGCAACTGAATATATCCGGCATAAGATGCATTCTAAAATTCCTATCATAGCACTTACCGCAGATGTAACCACCATGGATCTTGATAAATGCAAGGCAGTAGGGATGAATGACTATATTGCCAAACCTGTAGATGAAAAAATATTGTATAATAAAATAGTAGGGCTGGTAATGAAACCAACAATATTGGATCCCATAAAGGTGATACCTGCACCAACCATAATTGAATTGAAAAAGGTAAGGTGTATTGACCTAAATTATCTAAACCAACGAACCAAGTCAAATCCTGCATTGATGATGGAAATGATCTCGGCTTACCTGGAACAAACCCCGCCATTAATTAAGGCTATGAACCAGAGCTTGTTAAGCAACGATTGGCACCTTTTAAGTTCGGTAGTTCATAAAATGTTACCCTCATTTTCTATCATGGGCATTAGTATAGAATTTGTAGATATGGCTAAAAAGGTGCAGGAATATGCTAATACCCAGCAGGAGTCGGATAAAATAAATAATATGGTGAGGCAAATAGAAAACATTTGTAGGCAGGCATGTGAAGAGCTAGAGGAAGAATATAATGTTATTAAGAATAGAAATTTATGAAAAACGAAAAAATTAAGATATTTCTGGTTGATGATGATGCTGTGTTTCTGATTTTATTGGAAATAGAGTTTGATGAGCATGCAGACTTCAAAATTGAAACCTTTGCTACAGGAGAATTGTGTTTGGCTGCATTGAACCATAATCCCGATGTAATTATATTGGACTATCACCTTGATGGGATAGATAAGAATGCCATGAATGGGGTTGAAACCCTGGATAAAATAAAGGAAATAAACCCTGATATACCTGTTGTCATGCTTTCATCGCAGGATAGTATAGATGTTGCAATCAATTGTATGCACCACAGGGCTTATGATTATGTGGTAAAAAGTGAAACAGCATTTTTAAGATTGCAAAAGATAATTACCATTATATTTAAGTACAAGAAAATGGAGAAGGAGTTAAAATGGTATATGGAGCGAATGTAATGTTTTTTAGTTTGGTTTATGTTTACGAATGCGCTGCCTATGGTGGCGCATTTTGTATGTAATAAGGTGGTTATAATGGTAGATGATTAATTGTGAATGGTTAATTGGCAATTCTAAATGGTTGAAAACAGGTACCCAATTTAAAACCGTAAATCATGTAAGTCTTAGGTATAGTTGTGTAATGACTGCCGGAAGGGGCGGGTCTACCTTTGCCTCACTGTGATAATAGTATTGCGGTTAATACGAAATAGATGAAAATCAGACTTTTAAGCATGTTAAAGGTAGTTTTATTGCTACTAATACCCTTTGTGAATTACGGACAGGCTCCCAATCTGGGTACTGCGGCCA
>CAIWHI010000292.1 GCA_903912435.1 uncultured Bacteroidota bacterium
TTGCAGACATTATTGGTGGCATGATAAGCCGTAAAAAGGCGGAAGACCAGGTTATTTCTTCTATTCAATATTTGGAGCGCCTGGATATTATTAATAATATTTTACAAAAGACCAGTGATCATAAGGAGTTAGGGGATTTGAACCGTGAAATGCTAGAGGCTGTAATTAAGATTTTCGAGGTAGAAAGTGTTTGGTTTATTTACCCCTGCGATCCGAAAGCAGAAAAATGGCAAATTCCGAATGGGTGTATTATTAACAGTAACGGTGAATTTACCCATAATGAAAAGGAGGTAGAATTACCACATAGTTTAAGGTATTTGTTGGGTAATGCATTAGATACGAATGAAGCGATAGCATTACATCAAGAAAACGACAAGGAAACATTAGACTTACTCGGTAATTTATATGGAGCCAAATCAGTAATGTATATAGCCCTTCATCCTCAAATAGGAAAACCGTGGATATTGGGAGTACTCCAAAGAAGTTATGCAAGAGTATGGACTAAGGACGAAAAGAACCTTTTCAGGCAAATTGCCGAGCGTTATTCTTATAGTTTAAATTCTTATTTGCTTCTTGACCAGTTGAAGAAAAGTGAACTCCAATACCGTTCACTATCTGAAACCGCAAGGGATATAATTACATCCTACGATATGGAGGGAAATATTTACTACATGAATAATGTAGGGCTTGAGTTCTTTGGACTGGAAGAGGGTGCTTATTTAGGAAGAAATATTTTTGAGTTTATTAGTAATGCAAAGGAAGATATATACCGTAGGTTGAAAGACAGGAAAGCGGGTATAAAAACCACCGGCTTATTAGAGGTTCTATTAGTTAATTCAAAAGGAGAAACTATCCCTTTTGAGGTCAATAGTTCATTCATTGACCTTGATGGTGGTATCAAGGGGATTATATCTGTAAATCGTAATATTGCTGAGCGCAAAATGGCAGCAGAACGCCTGATAGCCAAAAATACCGAATTGCAGACCATTAATTCTGAGCTTGACCGTTTTGTTTACAGCACATCTCATGACCTGCGTTCACCATTGACATCAGTACTAGGCCTAATAAATATTTCAAGAGAAGAAACTGGAGGGTCGCCTGAACTGAAGATGTACCTGGACATGATGGAAAGAAGTATTCACAGACTGGATAATGTCATTAAGTCAATACTGGATTACTCAAAGAGCAACAGGGTAAAGGTGAATCTGGAATCATTAAGTATGCAAACAATCTATAATGAGGTGCTGGAAAGCATCAGTTATATCAAGGGCCATGAAACCATCCAGCATATATGCGAAATTGATAATGAAACTATTTTCGCCTCTGATAAAATAAGAATCACCACCATTATCAGCAATCTCATCAATAATGCTATAAAATACCGCCTTCATATACCTGATTCCTATGTAAAGTTTACATTCAAGGCCAATGCGAAGGAGGGAGTGATTACTGTAGAAGACAATGGGGAAGGCATACCTGAAAATAAGTTCCAGTTGATTTTCGAAATGTTTTACCGTAATTCAAATTCTGCCGAAGGCAGCGGGCTTGGTCTATACATTGTAAAACAGAATGCATCAAAACTTAATGGAACAGTAGACCTAAAATCTACACCGGGACAAGGCAGCAAGTTCACTATTACAATTCCTAATGGCAGTGGGGTTTAATTCTATTTAAATGGGGAATCGGCTTACCTATACCTATCAATAATAGCTTCACAAGCTTCAGCAATTAGGTTATAAACATGGGTATATCCATCCTCACCGCCATAATAGGGGTCGGGAACCGAATCATTAAATGTTATATTGAGGTCCTTGCCACTCCTGTATAGGTCATTTAGAAAATACTCCAGATTATCCACCTTACCTTGCCTGGCTAATGATAGTACATTACCATATACATCATCGGCGAGGGCATAGATTTTATCGTATTTTGTTAGATCTTCTCTGTTGATTGTCCTTGCCCTCTGGCCTGAAATATCAATACCATGGGCTTTGCATATTTTTTGCGAAAACCTATGGGGTGGCTCGCCGGTATGATAAGTGTTTGTTCCTGCCGATTCTACTATCCAGTCAAGTCCATTATCCATCACCTTTTGCTTCATCACTCCTTCTGCCATAGGCGAGCGGCAAATATTCCCCAGACAAACCATTAAAATACGCATAGGACAAAAGTAAAGAGGGCAACCGAAAATAAATACCCCATTCACCTACAGAGCCAATCTAAAACCGTAATTGTGGTGCGGATTTTTAGGTGAAATAATCATTCTTGTACTTGGGCGGCTATGTAATGGTGTATAGAATGCCGAACCTCCCCTTACTATTCTCGTATTGCCGCGAGTAGCACCAGTAGGGTTTTCCAA
>CAIWHI010000293.1 GCA_903912435.1 uncultured Bacteroidota bacterium
CCTGTGCAACTTCGCTGGTCTTCCATGTACCAAGCGTTTTATATCCATACATGTCACCGAAGGATCCGCCAACCCGAAGCTGCATAAAACCTCCCCCAACATCATAACCTCCGTTAGTGGCTGTAAAATCAATTTCGGTTTTATCACCAAGGTTTAGTACTTTGTTTTTGTTAAATGAAATATTCAAATTACTGTTCCACTTAAATTTACCTACAAACGGATCGCCACCTATGGAAAATTCGTATCCCTTATTTTCTATTGAACCTACATTGGCAAGTACTGTTGAAAAACCACTGTACATAGGAATGGCTTTACCTAATAATAAATCTGAGGTTAACTTATTATAATATTCAGCCGTTGCAGTTAATCTTCCTTTTAGGATTGCAATATCCAGACCTACATTACTTTGTTTGGTACTTTCCCATTTAAGATTCGGATTGGCACTATTAGCCTGGATCATTCCGATACTGCTATTCCCTGTTTGCGGTCCTCCATTATACGGATAATTTGCATTACCATAATTGTTACCACTCCAGCTGTTGGTCATATTTGCCAAGGTTTGATACGGAGAAATACCCTGATTACCTGTTACACCAAGACTTCCCCTTAACTTAAGATCAGAAAAGATGTTTAAGTCCTTTATAAATGTTTCCTGTGATGCACGCCATGCTAACGACATGGAAGGAAAATAGCCCCATTTATGTTTCGAACCAAAAACTGAGGATGCATCAGCGCGATAACTTACTGTTGCCAAATACCTGTCGGCATATGAGTAATTTATACGACCCAGGTAAGAGCGAAGAACTCTTTCCGAAAAAGGACTACTCCCGGAAAGGGAAGATGCACCACCAAGAGCGTCCGCACCAGTCAGGTCAACGGCAAATCCTGTCGCAGTTAAATTAACAACCTGGCTTTTTGAGTATTGATTTTCGGCAACTGCTGTAGCTACTAAATGGTGCTTTGTCCCAATCTGGCGATCGTATGTTAGAATATTTGAATTTTGCAGGTTGAAATACAATGAATTATAATATTTTGCAAGACCAACACCAATAGGACTTGGCAGACCTTCCATGGTCTGTGTGTTATAATACGACTTATTCTTAACATTCGAAATATATGCGCCACCTACTACTTTAAATGTCAGCCCCTTTAAGATATTAAAAGTTAAATTGGCACTTACATTATTTTGAACATTGCTATTTGCAATTTTTGGTTCTTTTGCAGCTGCAAGCGGGTTCCATGAATCGGTGGCACCATACCCAACTGAAGTTCTGCTATAATTTCCGTTGGCATCATAAGGAGAAATGGTTGGGGCAAATACAAGCAAAGCATTTAATGCCGATCCTAACCACGCAGGATTATCACCTACTACAGGGATATTACCATTTTCAATGGCACCAGAATAGTAAAGGTCAAAATGAACAACCTTACTAATGTCTGCGCCTAAATTTGCCCTCAGGGAATATCGCTTATATTCAGAATTGATAACAAGACCTTGCTGATCGAGGTATCCACCTGAAACCAGATAATTCATATTATCCGTTGCACCACTGACTGTTAACTGATGATTTTGCAAAGGGGCAGTCCTGAAAATTACATTTTGCCAATCTGTTCCGCCGCTTTTATCAAATGCCGCTATTTGAGCATCTGTAAACACAGGAGGAGGAGTCCCGGAAGCATCCTGTGTCGCACGGTTTAAATTTACAGTCCTTGCATATTCGCCTGCATTCATCAAATCCATTTTTTGTCTTACAGATTGATTACTCATGCTTAAACCGTACTCGACCACTGGTTTCCCTTTTTTGCCTTTTTTGGTAGTCACCAGAACAACACCATTGGCTCCCTGAGAACCATAGATCGCCGTTGCAGAAGCATCCTTGAGTATTTCAATCGATTCGACATCATTAGGATTTATTGAACTTAATGTTCCGCCCTGCAACCCGTCAATAACAATCAGAGCGTTATTTCCACCATTTATAGAGTTCATTCCCCTGATACGAATAATAGGTTCTGCACCTGGAGCCCCGGATGGATTAATAACCAATACACCTGATACCTGCCCTTGAAGTGCCTGCCCTACCTGTTGCACAGGAAGCAAGGTGAGGTCTTTCCCTTTTACAGAACTAATTGCACCGGTAAGGTCACTTTTTTTCTGGGCGCCATAACCAACTGCAACAACTTCCTCTAATCCAAAAGTTTCCTCCTCCATCACTACATTGATCAAAACTTTGCTTCCAAAGATAAACTCCTGTGACTTCATCCCTACAAAAGAGAATCCCAGTGTTTTGGCATCTGTAGGCACCGATATCATAAAGTTTCCACTGCCATCTGTTATTGTACCAATTGTAGTACCTTTTACAACCACACTAACTCCAGGGATAGGAAGTCCCTTACTATCCTTTACGGTACCAGAAATTTCTCTTTTAGTTGGCTCTGGCAAATCACCCAAAACTCTTTTTTCGGTTAAACCTCTATTGTCAAGAAGATCCTGTGATTTCCCTATTGTTATTTGCCTGTCCCTTATAATGTAAATATTTGGAGTTCCGGCAAAAAGCTGATCAAG
>CAIWHI010000294.1 GCA_903912435.1 uncultured Bacteroidota bacterium
AGTATTGAGCTGAGGATAATAGACAGTGCCAATAAGGTGGTGCAGTTGCTGCTGGAAATCAAGAAATTCAATAACGAGCATGGCAATAGCCTGGGTGGTGCCAACCTTTTCTCCTCGCCCGACCTTAAGGTGAATAACGAAAAAGCCGTAGGCCTGCTGAAGCAGCTCATCAAAGAGATTACCGATTTCAAGGGCAAGGAAATAACCCTGTCAGACTCGTTTGAACTGCAGTTCCGTATTGTGGAGAACGATAATGATACCGACTGGGTGGAAAAATTATCGAATGTAGGTAGTGATGGTACCGACGTGCTGGTAAAAGCCATGATCAACATTATGCTGCTCAATGTGTTTAAAGACGGGGCAAGCAAGCGTTTCAAGGACTTCCAGCTACACTGCATGATGGACGAAATAGGCAAGCTGCACCCCAACAACGTTCGTGGCATCCTCAAATTCGCCAACGACCGCAACATCCTCCTCATCAATAGCTCACCCACCTCCCTCGATTCATTGGCCTACCGCTACACCTACCTGCTAGCCAAGGACAATAAGAATGTGACGATGGTGAAGAGATTGATACAGGTGAAAAATTAAAGCCATGATTGTATGAAAAAGCAATTATTTAAATCAATAAAGAACTCCAACAAACGTAGAGTACTACGTGAGTTGAAGGAGGCTGTCGAAGAATTGAAATTGGTAAAGCAAGGGAAGCTAAAGGGAAGGCCGGCTAGGGAGTTGTTGGAGGAGTTATAGTAGTTTCATAATCAATGGCGCTGCTGGGCGTAGTCTCCTGACTACGTCCCGAAGGCCGCCAATCTTCTGATTGGCGAAACGATGGCAATCAAAACTAGAACACCAGCCTATCTCCCACTCTAATCACCCCCTCCCCACTATGCACCAGATACCTGCCGAAGTACACATTATTACTATCACTATTGAAGGTGGCCAAAGATCTGAGGGGTTCTTTGCCTGAATGTGCAGTAAGCTGGTCGATAGTAGTAATAGGGCAGCGGCCACATCGCATGATACCCCTGAAATCAATATCCCCAACCCTGAAACTGCCTAAACCATCCTCCATTAGCGGCTCCCCACCTGTGATAACGATATTTGCCCTGAACCTATCCATAGGCAGGGCCTGTGCCATAAGTTGATTAAGGCTTGCCAAAGTTTCAACAGAAGTAAGCAGAAAGGGATAAGCATCGGCAAAGGCAACCTGGTCACCGCCCATTTCGGTTTCACGGGTGCCTGCATCGGGCATGCGCACCAGTCGGTAATGGCCCGGCACCTCATGGCCCAGGTATTGGCTAAACCATGCAGCAGCCTCATCGCCCTGGTCTATGCCCATAGATACACTATCCCAAACCCTAACCATCCTTTCCTCACCAAGCAAGTCCCCAAGAGGCAGATACAGCGGCTGCATACCCGGCGCATTCACCACCAGTTGCCCTCCCGCAATGCCCGGCTCAATAAGGCACATGGTTTTAATACCAATAGCCCCCAGACCCCTATCGCCCCGCTGTGCCACAAATACATTATGCTCATTCACCACCATCCATTGCCTGTCGTACTGTATACCCATATTCCCCACCACAGCCTCATTGAGGGCTATGCCACGGCATGATTTTATGGGGTAGGTGTGGAGGGAGGAGATTGTTATTTGAGGCATTGTTATGATTTTTGTTTGGCAAATACAACTAACGTAAAATAGTGGGAAAATGTTATATCGGGTAGGTTTATGAGTTTATATTTCAACTCAAAATCAGTCATTGTAATTATTTGAACTGGTCGCAATTTGCGACCGCATTAAAAAATAATAAATTTCACTTCCTGTGTAATTTTTAAAGTACTTATGCCACTAATGATTCTATAAAAATAGAGAATCATTATGAAGGACAAGAAACTAATAGTGCAGAGTATAATAGGTTTGGCATCAGGGGCCTTGTTTA
>CAIWHI010000295.1 GCA_903912435.1 uncultured Bacteroidota bacterium
AGGGCAAATTATGATGTCAAAACAATGATGGCAACTCCACTCCTGTTTTTAGGAGGGGACAGATTTAGCGAAGCTAAATCAGGGGTGGTTACGGCGAGGTTAGCCGGATACGGATAGTCCACAGCACCCCATCCGCCCCAGTTTCGGCTACACCAAAACGTCCCCTCAAAAAAACAAGAGAGGAGACCATTAATGCCTATTCAATTGTTTAATAATTACTTACGAATGTATATATAAATAAAATATTTGAGAAAATTAGAATGATCAGCCATAATCGTTGGTTCAAAACAAAATGTGCTACTACCTCTCCACTAATCTCCGAGCTTCCCTTGTAGCCTGGGCCATATCTTTTATAAGCAATGGGTCGCGCTCAATGGCATTACCTACCACAATAAGGTTGGCACCGGCTTTGCAATTGTCGTAAACTTTTTCGGGTGAGGTAATACCGCCACCTATAATGAGGGGGATATCTAAATGACTGCTCACACGGCTAATCATGTCGGTTGATATAGGCCTGCGGGCTCCACTGCCGGCATCCATATAGATGATGTGCTTGCCTTGTAGCTCACCTGCCCACGCGGTGCAGAGGGCTATTTCGGGTTTATCAGCAGGTATGGGCATTGAGTTGCTCATATAGCTTACCGTGGTTTGCACTCCGCCATCTATTAGTATATATCCTGTTGAAATTACCTCTAGTCCACTAGCCTTAACAATAGGTGCTGAGGCTACATGCTGACCAATTAATAGGTCAGCATTGCGGCTGGATAATAAAGAAAGATAGAGTAAAGCATCGGCATAAGGTGTTACCTGTGCAGGGCTACCAGGGAACAGTACGACCGGAATATCGCTTTCGGTTTTGAAGCGCTGTATGCATAATTCCATTTGGTGGGCCATTAGCAAGCTGCCTCCCATAAACAGGTAGTCAACCTTTGCGTCGTTGCAAAGGCGGGCCAGGTATTGCATTTCGGCAGGGGCAATTTTATCAGGGTCAGCAAGCACAGCAAAACCGCTTTTGTTTTGCGATTTAAGTACCCTTAGTTGTGCATAAATTTTTCCTGTGCCCATATGTAATTATAAATGCCTGTGGCAAAGGTAATCTTTTTGGTTTCAGGTTTGTGGTGGGGGAGGAAAATGGTGGGGAGGGGTATTTTGCTTATATACACCATAATCAAAAAACACCCTCCGGAAATACCGGAGGGTGCACAAAAAAGATTGTATACGCATTATTTGATGCTTACTTTTTCCCTATAAATATTTCCTTCTGTTTCCAACTTAAGGATGTAATTACCAGAAGCTAGGTTGGGGAAATTAACAGTTATGGTGGTTCCTGCATTACCACTTATGATACGTGTATCAACCACACGACCTAATAGGTCAGCTACTGATAGCGTACCATTATTTATTGCCACAGGAGTTTTAAATGTGAAACTGCCATTTGATGGGTTAGGAAAAATGTCCAGGCCAGATGTAGACGAACTTAATGTGTTAACTCCATTAGGATGATAATCGCCTATTATCCTGATACGGTTATTACCAGCATCGGCAATATAGATAAGACCAGCTCCATCAATAGTTACTCCTAATGGTGAGTTTAATTCTGCTGCAACAGCCGGACCGCCATCACCACTAAAACCAGAAGTGCCATTACCTGCAATGGTAGAAATAATACCTGCAGGAGTTATTTTGCGTACCACATTATTACCCTGGTCGGTAAAATAAACATTATAGCTACCATCCACTGCAACAGATGATGGAAAGTTAAGCATTGCTGCAGCAGCAGGGCCACCATTGCCTGTATACCCCGGATAACCAATGCCGGCTAATGTGGTAATAGTATCCATGCTTACCTTCCTGATAGCATTGTTTTTGGAATCAGCAATATAAACAGTACCTGATACATCAACTGCAACACCTTTAGGGCTATTCAACCTGGCTGACCTTGGGTTACCACCATCGCCAGTATATCCACCATGACCCAGGCCTAATCCTGCACCATAACCATTACCTGCAAACGTGTGGATAAATCCTGCATTATCTACCAGGCGAATCACGTTATTGCCGGCATCTGCAATATATACATTGCCAAAGTTGTCTACAGCAAGGCCATAAGGGTAACGCAGTTTAGCATCAGTAGCCATTGCTCCATCACCTGAATAACCTGCTACACCCGAACCAGCTATGGTGGTAATATTACCTGTTACATCTATTTTGCGCACTACATGATTGTTGTAATCGGCAATATATAAGTTATTTAATCCATCAAGAACTATGGCATATGGCCTGTCTAAAATGCAATCGGTGGCCTTGCCACCATCACCGGCATAGCCTGCGCTATCCTTGCCGGCATAGGTGCTAATAGTACTTAAAGCGTTCACTGCACGGATTACATGGTTGCCCTGATCTGCAATAAATACTGCCGAATAATCGTGGGTTGCAACACCTGATGGGTTGTATAATGCAGCCGAAGTAGCGAAATAATTATCGCCACCATAGCTGCCCGAACCGGCGCCCGACCCATAACCATTACCTGCGAAGGTGTAGATATTCTGGGCATTAACCTGCGATATGGAAAGTGTGGCTGCAAGCAGCAATGATGAAAAAGTAAAAACTGATTTCATAAATATTATTAAATGCTTTAGGTAATGCGTATTCTTTTATTCTGAACAAATTTAGGTAAAAAACTGTAATAGTTTTAATTGTATTACCTTGTATGTGCCAGCGGAGGACAAAATAGCAAAAAAACACATAACCTAAAAGGAAATCTCAAAAGGGTTAGTTCAATGTTTGATGAAGAAAAGCCAAATTAATCGAGCTTGTCAATATAAATCAGCAATGAGTTCCAATCCATATAATTGGGGTTGATATCACTGCCATATACTTTATTGATAAAGGATGCCAGTCTTAACTTTACCTGGTCACGATTCTGTGATGCAAGTGAAATTACCTCATTATTATAGACTACAGTTATGCTATTGGCTTCAATATCTTCGGGACGGTAAATATAATTCCTACCCTCATCATAAATATTGAGTTTGCCAAAGTGAATCAGCCTATAGAGTTTTTTATGATTATCACCTAGCCGAACCAAATCAAGCTCTTTCTGGTCTTCATTGGTGGCTACTACGCTTTTTAAACCTTTTTGATGGTTACGGAAAACATAATCATATTCCTGGGCCGTATCTGCTGTATATAATTTTATAGCGTGTTTTTTTATGGTCATGTTCCCACTTATGGTGTCGTTTTCAAACACCACATATCCATTAGAAACTTCCAGACTATTGTCATATACATCCTGGTCATTATTGTTATTATAAGAATTATACCCACCCATTACTGGTGTGCCAAGGCAATAGTGTGGTGTAAACATAAAGTGCAGCCCCAAATTCCACATATCATAAAAAGGATTGTAGAAGTAGGGATTGTAGAAATATTGGTTATACCCATAATAGCCCCCATAAGGATAATACATATCGCCAGGATAATAAACCGAAACCGGTGCTCTATAACCGGCAAGTGAAGGTATGCGTGGTGCAGTGATACGGCTATTATGTGTTGCACTTGTGGCGGTGGCAAACCTGGGATATAGAGGACGACCTAATTTACTGGTTTGAATCATCCTTCCTGGTTGCTGAGAAATGTTGTTATTCCCACCTGAAAAATTTCTACCATTATTTGAGCCAGATGAATGATAGTTATTATGGTGGATATTACCACCAGAATAGGAATTGTGGCTGTTTTGGGTAGAACTGTGATTGTTATTATGGCTTGCCGGGTGGGAGTTAGAATTAGACGAACTATGGCTCACTGAATTGCTATGCGATGGGCTTCTTGATACATTATGACTCACACTGCTGTGGGAACTGCTTGTTCTTGTAACGTGACTGGAATTATGTTTTTGGGCGAGGCATATAATCCATGTGCCTAGTTGAATTAAGATAATAATAAGCAGGAAACGTTTCATAAAAGCACAAATTAAGGGTCATCAATCCTAAAACATTCCCAAAGTTCACATTTTAAATAATAACAGCCATTTATTTTTTTGATTTTTTCTTTAGCTTGCTGCTTTATGCAATGGATATTCTGGATTTTAGCTATTATTCTATCAGTAGGGGCTGGTTATTGGGTTTATCTTGCCGATAAACGTAGGGCAGTGCCACTTCCCTGGCTTACATCGCTATTGCGTAGCCTTGTAGTCTTTTTTACTCTTCTGTTGGTTTTGCTTCCATCTATAGTAATCAACAAAAACGTAATAGAAAAGCCAATAGTCCTCTTGTTGCAAGACAATTCGCGCTCTGTTGCCAATGCATTGGGTAGTGATTCTACTAACTATAAGAAAAATGTAGAGGGGCTTACAGTAAAACTTTCTGATAAATATAAGGTAGTAAAATGGGGTTTCGGCAATTCAGTGCAGCCCGATAGTCTATTTACCTACAACCAGCAGGCTACGGATATTTCTGCAGCTCTGGCAAGGGCTCAGGAGTTTTATGGTATGCAAAACCTGGGTGCTGTTATATTAGCAAGTGATGGTCGTTTTAACCAGGGAATGAACCCCATGTACCAGCAATTACCGCTGCATGCTACCGTTTACACTGTGGCCCTGGGCGATAGTACAGTTCAAAAAGACCTTAAAGTGAGTCGTGTTTATGCCAATAAAGTTGCCACCATCAATAGTAGTTTCGAGGTAAGGGCCGATGTGGTTGCTGCTCTTTGTAAGGGGTATAACAATAGCGTGATGATTAAGGAAAATGGCAATGTAATTGCCTCTGCCCCCTTAGCAGTGAACAGTGATAAGTTTGACAGGTCGGTATCTTTTTCTATTAAGGCTGATAAGCCAGGATTGCACCACTATACCATACAGGCACCCGAAACAGAAGGAGAAAAAAATACCGAAAACAACCGTAGGGATGTTTTTGTAGAGATTGTAGAAGAGAAAAAAAATATTCTTATAGCATCTGCAGCCCCACACCCAGATGTAAATGCCATAAAAGATGCCTTAAGTGGGTTAGAGAGTTATAAGGTTACAGTGGTGAGTGAAGATAATTTTCCTGCATCGCTAGATGGTTATAATGCTATCATTCTTCACGGGTTACCTTCGGTTAGAAAAAATATTAGTGCACAATTGTTGGCTGCTAAAAAGCCGGTATGGTTTATATTAAGTAGCCAAACAGGTTTTGTAGCGCTGAATTCTTTGCAGACTTTAACCCATACTACCCTAACGCAGACCCCTGGTCGGGATATAGTGGGCGTGTATAACCCATCTTTCAATACGTTTACTCTGCCTGCTACTATACAGACAGTGACCGACAAAATGCCTCCATTGCTCAATGTGGGTAATATAGTGCCTGCACCAGGTGCTAATATTCTTTTTTCGCAGAAAAATATTGACTCAACTACACAGGTGCCCATTTGGGTTTTGCAGCAAGGTAGTGTGCCTACTGCCATACTAAATGGTGAAGGACTGTGGCGGTGGAGGCTTTATGAGTTCAAAAACTTTAATGACCATAATGTAATTGATGAGTGTATCAGGCAAACTGTGGCATTCCTATCGGCCAACAATAATGAGAAACCTTTCAATGTGGTATTGCCCAAATATGTATGGAGCGACCAGGAGGGGATTTCTATGAGTGCATGGCTACACAATGCCAATAATGAGCAGGTAAACACACCTGATGTACGCCTGTTAATAAGTGACAGTGCCGGTAAAAAGCAGAATTTCTCTTTTGAAAGGTCGGGGAATGCCTATGACTTGAATATTGGTATCTGGGCGGGTGGTACTTATACCTACAGTGCTCAAACAACCTATAACGACAAGACTTATACTGCCAATGGTAGCTTTGTGGTGGAGAGTATGCCGCTTGAATTAATGGAAAGTGGAGCAGATTATCCACTGCTTTTTGGCCTGGCGAAGAAGTATAATGGCGGGTTTGTAACCTCAGCTAATGTATCATCCCTTTACGACAGCATCAATCATAACGAACACGTGAAACCCCTAATCGTTACCAATACCGAGACTGTTCCATTGGTAGACAGAAAATGGTATTTCTTTATTATTCTACTTTTAGCAGTTGCTGAATGGTTGCTAAGAAAATACTGGCTGGCTCAGTAATAAATCATTTTCTTAAAGGTATAAATTTAGCATTGGTATGGGTTCTTATTTTTTACCAACTAAATTTTAACTTTGACCCATAATTAAATCAATGTCATTAGACAAAAAAGTATTCTACCAACGCACTGCTAGTGCTATAGTATTTGTAGCAATTATGCTTACTGGCCTGTTGTGGAACAATCTGGCTTTTCTGGTACTTGTTACC
>CAIWHI010000296.1 GCA_903912435.1 uncultured Bacteroidota bacterium
CAGAATTAGGATGGGTAGGATTTTAGGACAGGGAGGATTCATTAAAAGAGGAAAGACCACCAGCCTTTCCTCTTTTAAATTTTTTATCACCTAAACGATTATTGCTTAATAATTGTCTTATTCAGCATTGTTCCATCAGCCCCGGTAAGCTGTAGCAGGTAGGGGGCATTTGGCATATTGTGAAGGCTTATTGATTGTCTGCCCGAGGCTATTATTCCGCTACACACCTGTTGTCCTACCAGGTTCATGATTTTATATGCAGTGCCGGGGTTAGCGTTTTCTATAATCAGTTCCTCATATACCGGATTAGGGTAAATGCGCACTACAGAGGCAGGGATATTTGGCACACCCAGTATGCCTATAATATTGGTCACCTTATTAGTCATTACTACTTCGTTGTCATCGAAGTAGATACCGGCCCTGTTATTAATCATGGTTCCATTGGGTAAGCCAGGCTGTAGGTTGATGTCGTAAACAAGTAAGCCATCGCATTGGCCATGGTGACTGCTATCCAGCAGGTTAATATTAGGGAAGGCGAATTTTACTATATTAAGGCCTGCACCTTTAAGCTGGGTGATAATCATATTGGCCGAACTACTGATGAGATTCAGGCTCTTAGGGTTTACATAGTCCGACAAGGTATCCATTACATAAATGTTGTGGGCCGTATCATTTCCTGTATTCTCAAAACCTATGCTGTACCTCAATTTTGTGGATGGGGAAATATACCCTGATGGAATAACCATCATTTCATTAGGGTCATACGATGATTTTACTGTGTCTGTAATTATCTCAGTATTATTTGAAATATCTACATCGCTACTAATAGGGGTGATTGATACTTTATAATTCACAGTATCACCGGGCAACAGCCATGCACCCGCAACATCTAAGGCTATACTAAATAGTTCGTGCTTATAGTATCCCAATGAACCAATGTTCCATGTTAAACTATTTCCTGTAATCAATGTAGGTGTAGGGTATGCAATGAAGTAAACGTATTTAGGACTGAAGTTGAGGGTTAAAGTAGCATTTTCGGGATTGCACCATGAGTTGGCTGCATTAATAGTTATCTGCTGAAGGTGACGCCCTGTTAAGGCAATAGTATTTACCGAAAGGTCATAATTGGGCCGTCCTGTACACCTCAAGCCAAAATAGCCAGTACTGGTTTTGCCATTAAATGTATCAGTAATCACTCCTGTGGCGGGACAGGTGACGGCAATTGCCGAAGTAAGTAATGCCCTGAATTTATATACATCACCATTACTACCATAAGCCATATAGTTCAGCCCACTAGTAACCGACATAGTATCGATGGCAATGCCATTTGAGTCAACCACTATTTTCATGGGATATGGATTGAGGATATCAGAATGGTCATTGAATACACAGGTACCTAATGAGTCGAAGTAAATTTCCAATGGAATACTTTCACAAAGGGATACAGAATGGGTATACCTAACAGAATCTACACGAGTAGTGCCATTGTAAAGCACATGTTTTATAGTATACTGCCCTGAAGTTGAATACGACTTACTGATATCAATATATCCAAAAGTACTTGCATTAGTTAATATTGAATCACAAGAACTGCCATCACCAAAATAAGTGGTGATATGATAGGCGCTGTTGTAAGTTTTTGTTACTACCCTGAAGTGCATACCGGAGCAATTATTACCAGTATACACCTTTAAACTATCAGATGAATAATCAGGAACCGTAGTGATCTTCCTGACTACATTATTGAATGCATCCGCTACAAGCATATTCCTGCCTGCATCCATACACAATTTATAGGGCACATCAAACTTTGCACCTGTTGCAGGGCCATTATCACCACTATATCCTATTGAATCTTTACCCGCAAAAAGGGTAATAATACCATTTTCATCTACCTTCCTTATGATATTGGCGTCGCCGTCACCTATATACAAGTTGCCCTGATCATCAACAGCAAGCGAAAATGCCCCAATACCAGCTGCGACTGCTGGTCCGCCATCGCCACTGATACCTGCACCACCACCGGCAAAATTTGTGATGATACCTGCAGCATTTACCTTGCGTACACGGTGATGCATATTATCGGCAATATATACATTGCCATACTGGTCGCAGGCTACATCAGTAGGTGCTATGGGGGCTGCTATTGCGAGACCACCATCACCCATTCCTGCTAAACCACTGGACCCTGTACCTGCGAACCTTGATATAATACCATGTGTATTTATCTTTCTTACCTTATAGGGAAATTCGCAAAAATATATGTTACCTAAAATGTCTACAGCAATTCCGCTAGGACCATTTATGCTGGCAGCTATTGCAGGACCACCATCTCCTGTAGATGCCAATATACCATTACCGGCTATAGTAGTAATGATACCAGAAGTGTCAATCTTTCTGATAACATTATTGGCATTATCGCAAATAAGTAGGTTACCACTATTGTCTAAAGCAATGCCTATGATCTGATTACTGATATTGGCGTTGGTAGCAGGTCCATGATCACCCGAATAACCATTTACCCCGGTTCCGGCGAAAGTGGTTATGATGCCCGAATTATCTACCTTTCGTATTACAGAATTGAGTGCATCGGCAATATAGTATACTCCATGTTTGTCGGCGGCAACGCCAAATGTTTGCTGAAATGTAGCTGCCGATGCAGGCCCGCCATTACCACTGTAACCTGCTGTACCGGTACCGGCAGTAGTAGTTATTATTTGAGCGTGGGCCGTTAGGGTGGCCAACATAGAGAGTGCAAGGAAAGTACCCCTGCTTAAAAAAGAGAACAAGGCATTTAAGGTCTTTTTCATGTTGGGAAAATTGATGTTTTTTAAAATAAGGTTGAACTTTTTGGTGTTTTATACTCATTTCAGAGTATCAGCCATTTTTTTAAAATAAAGTTAGGAAAATACATCCATATGTTGCATATATTTTCAAATATTTTTTGAGCAACGAAATAGGGGATCCGAAATCCTTTTTGTTATGGTCATTCTCCTTGTTCTTTAATTCTACAAATTCTGATGCTAACTTTTCCTGATGACCCTGTCGGAACATCGTAGCCCCCTCGGTTGGGCGTAGATTAAGTCTACGTCCTCATAGCAGCAGGTCTCCCGACTGGCGATACCATCAGCACAAATCAGCTGATTTACCAGCTATGAGAAATTTCACCAAACTTCGCACACTAGCCGGATTTTCAAAACCCGAAGGGTTGGTAGTAATGTAGATAATATATGAAATACGATGGCGAACCCTGAAGGAGTGATATTATTCGTTTGTAAACCTCGAAATAATATCACCCCTTCAGGGTTTTATACGCCGTAAATAGAACGTTCTATAATCATATCAACCCTTCGGGTTTTTACATGTATATGAATCAATACTCATATCAAATCCTCCCCTCACTTATCAGCTTATCCAATTGCAACTTGAACTGATTTTGAAGGTTGTCGATATTTTCATAATTAGATTGGTAATGCCCTAAAGATTTTAAGTGTTCTTCAAAGTCAAATAAACTATTCATATCCGCTCTATTTAATTTACTTTTAGGAACATCACAGGTTTTGAAATAGGTATAAACAAAAGGTTTGCCCGTTAGTTTAAACTGCCCGAAAGCATGCTCAAATTCCTCTTTGGTATA